>CAZZFG010000091.1:0-3993 GCA_964653345.1 uncultured Bifidobacterium sp.
ACCCCTTGCGCCTCAAGGCCAAAGCGAACGTTTGGTCCCTGTGCTCATCGAGAAGCCTACTGGCTTTCTAAAAGGATAGGCTCGCCCTATGGCAGGAGAGAAAGGCCCGCTCCGGTTGGCCTTAGCGCAACTAAACCCCGTCGTTGGGGATATCAACGGAAACTGCCAGCGCGCATTTGACGCTATTGCAAGCGCATGGCGTGATGGCGCCCATCTCATTGCGTTACCCGAGATGATGGTGACGGGATATCCCGTTGAGGATCTTGCGCTTCGCGGTGACTTTCGGATCGCTAGTCGTGCAGCGCTTGAGAAACTTGCTCGTGATTTAGCGGAAGCAGATATGGGCAACGTAGTTGTTGTCATTGGATATCTCGATCAAAGTGCACATCAAAATTCCCCCGTGCAACTTGGAGTTCCTGTTGGTGCACCAGAAAATGCGCTCGCCGTGATTCATCAAGGGAAAATTCTTGCAAAATATGTCAAGCGCCATCTTCCTAACTATGGCGTCTTCGATGAATTCCGAAATTTCGTGCCAGGAAGTGGAACGTTGGTAGTTCGACTTCACGGTATCGATATTGCTCTGGCAATCTGTGAGGATATCTGGCAGGACGGGGGAGTGATGCCCGAGATTGCCTCGCGAAATCCTGGACTGTTGTTGGTCATTAATGGATCACCGTTCGAGAGCGATAAAGATGACACGCGTGCGGCGCTTATTTCGCGCAGAGCGCGTGAACTTGCTGCGCCGGTAGCTTACGTAAACATGGTGGGCGGTCAAGATGAATTGGTCTTCGATGGCGATTCGCTTATTGCTAATTCACACGGTGAAATCCTGGCTCGAGCACCGCAATTCCATGAGGGAACGATGCTCGTCGATGTCCAGGGCGCCTTACGCACCTCTACTCCTGATGTAGTGATTACCGATCAAGAACTCGCGCCGTATCCGATGATCTCCCCCCGTGTGGCGCCCGAACTCGATCGAGGCGGAGAACTCTGGTCCGCATTGGTAACGGGGCTACGTGACTACGTCGCCAAGGGTGGTTTCCCATCGGTTCTCCTTGGTCTTTCAGGTGGCATTGATTCTGCACTTGTTGCTGCAATTGCAGTTGATGCGCTTGGTGCAGAACGAGTCTTTGGCGTTGGCATGCCAAGTAAGTACTCATCGAGCCATTCACTCACCGATGCTGCAGAACTCGCTGCTCGCACAGGTCTGAACTATCGAGTGGTAGAGATTGAACCAATGGTCGCTTCATATTTGATGAAATTAGGTTTTACGGGAGTAGCAGAAGAGAACTTGCAAGCTCGTGTTCGCGGAACGACGTTGATGGGAATCTCCAATCAAGAGGGGCACTTAGTTCTTGCAACGGGAAATAAGAGTGAATTAGCTGTTGGCTATTCGACAATATATGGAGATGCAGTTGGTGGGTATGCCCCCATCAAAGATTTATGGAAGAGCGCTGTTTGGGAGTTGGCAACGTGGCGAAACAATCTTGCGCGCTCACGTGGAGAGGTGCCGCCAATACCGGAGAGTTCGATTACAAAAGAGCCGAGCGCAGAGCTTCGTCCAGGGCAACGCGATACCGATTCGCTCCCGGATTACCCGCTGCTTGATCGAATCCTGCACCGATATGTCACCTTAGATCAGGGCTTTGCTGAAATCGTCGCCGCAGGCTTTGATGCACCCCTGGTTAGCCGGGTAATGCGTATGGTCGATCGCGCGGAATATAAGAGGCGGCAATACCCGCCTGGAACCAAAGTCTCTGCCAGGAACTTTGGCAAGGACCGCAGACTTCCCATCATCTCGAAATGGGCCCCATAAGCCTGGGTTTTGCGAGTTAACCTCCCGGAAACGTTGACCGGCGATGATGTAGCCATGAGCAGAGAGAAACAACAAGAGTTCGTCGTACGCACCCTTGAGGAGCGCGGAGTTCGCTTTGTCCGACTGTGGTTTACCGATGTACTCGGAACGCTCAAGTCGGTAGCTGTTGCGCCAGCTGAGTTAGAGAGCGCATTCGATGAGGGAATCGGTTTCGACGGATCAGCGATTCAGGGATTTGCACGAGTCCATGAATCTGACATGTTGGTGCGACCAGATCCCAACACATTTTCTATCCTGCCGTGGCGAACCCAGTCACCGGGAGCTGCGCGAATGTTCTGTGACATCACACTTCCAGATGGATCTCCCTCTCCTGCCGATCCACGTCACGTACTTAAGCGCGTACTACAACGCGCTGCCGACAAGGGATACACCTTCTATACCCATCCGGAGATTGAATTCTTCTTATTTAAGAATCAACCTGAAAAAGGCGTCCAACCCATTCCCGTTGATTCAGGCGGATACTTCGATCACACGCCAAGCGTTGTCGGTAATGATTTCCGACGACAAGCAATCACGATGCTCGAAGCGATGGGAATCAGTGTCGAGTTCAGCCACCATGAAGGAGCGCCGGGTCAGCAAGAGATCGACCTGCGCGATGCAGATGCTTTGAGCACCGCCGATAACATCATGACATTCAAGATGGTAGTCAAAGAGGTTGCGCTAGATCAGGGCTTCTACGCCTCATTCATGCCAAAACCTTTCACAGATCATCCTGGTTCTGGCATGCATACACATCTCTCGCTCTTTGATGGTGAGAAGAATGCGTTCTATGAAGAGGGCGCACCAATGCAACTGTCTAAGACCGGTCGATCATTTATCGCGGGCTTGTTAAAACACGCTCCGGAATACAGCGCAATTACCAATCAATGGGTTAACTCATATAAACGAATTCACGGCGGTGGTGAGGCTCCTGCATTTATCTCGTGGGGCTCGCATAACCGCAACTCCCTCGTGCGAATTCCTATGTATAAACCAAATAAGCCCAACTCCACGCGGATCGAATTACGTTCACCAGATTCCTCCTGCAACCCATACTTAGCATTCGCGGTGATCTTGGCGGCAGGCCTTCGGGGAATCGAAGCTGGATACGAACTTCCTGATGCCCCTCAGATTGATCTGCACGAGCGTGAGGCGGCGCTCGCCGCTGGATTCTCACCGCTACCTCGCGATTTGAACGAAGCAATAACCGCGATGTCAGCAAGTTCGCTGGTCCGAGAGACGCTTGGCGAGCATGTATTTGAGTATGTGCTCCTCAATAAACGCGCCGAATGGGCTGAGTATGAGCGCCAAGTGAGCATGTATGAGATTGATCGCTACTTACCTACGCTCTAATTAGCGCCGACACTTCCTGGTACTTTCATCTTGTGAAAGCTCCTGGAAATACCGGAAGTATGGGAATCCCAAAACTTCGGGGCATAGTCCATTTAGTGATGTCACCCCTATCACTTGTTGTTGGCCTTGTGTTAATTACTCTTGCATCAGAACTCTCTGGGCGCATCACGCTTGGGGTTTTCACATTGGCAGCGGTCACGCTCTTTACATGTAGCGCGCTCTACCATCGCGTCGGTTGGAGCAAAAAGTACAAAGCAGTGTGGCGGAGGATTGACCACGCGAACATTCCTATTTTGATAGCAGGCACTTATACGCCATTCGCAATTTTTCTTCTTAACGCCGACCAAGCAAAAGTTTTGTTGATTGTTGTTTGGACCGGCGCAATTGTCACTGCCGCGCTTCGAGTGTCATGGGTAAATGCACCGCGCTGGCTTTATGTCATTGCATACATCGCTTTAGGTTGGGCTGCAGTTGCCTATATGCCAGAATTCCTGCGCAGCGGTGGGGTTCTGATCTTCTCGCTCATCCTCCTCGGTGGCATCCTCTATTCCAGCGGTGCACTGATCTACGCCACAAAGCGCCCGAACTTATCACCTCGTTGGTTTGGCTTTCACGAGCTCTTTCACTCTTTCACGGCAGGCGCGTTCCTCGCCCATTTAGTAGCTGCGATATTGGTCGTTTTTGCCCGCTAGAAGGTTTCGGTAGTACCCTTTTCCCATGTTCATCGCGTTAGGCAGCCTCCTCCTTAGCTGCCGCGAAGGGGCCAACTAGCCGGAGCCCCTCTC
>CAZZFG010000092.1:0-3928 GCA_964653345.1 uncultured Bifidobacterium sp.
CTTATATGCGCGTGCTCGATGCGATGGCTGCCGATGGAGTGGACTTGATCTTCGCTGGCCATACCCATGGTGGACAGGTACGACTTCCCTTGCCTGCGTGGATGGGTGGCTCGCGGGCGTTGACGACTAATTGCGATCTGCCGCCTTGGCGCTCGCGTGGGCTATCGGTTGAAGATGGAAAGCCGTGGCTTCATGTTTCAGCTGGGATTGGGACAAGCCCTTACGCGCCGTTTCGGGTTGGGACTAGGCCTGAGGCAAGTTTTGTTCAGGTCACGAGCTTATGAGAATTTTCGGTGAAGTTAATTTTTTCCCAGTAGCTAGTGTTACGTAGGCTGTAACACGTTTACTCCGATCAAAATTATTTACCGCTAATTTGAGCGAATCGAAACTCACTAGCCAGCTTTTTTGGGAATAAGCCTCCAAGCGGCTCGGAAAGTCTTCCCCCATTCGCTCTCCCTCATAAAACATCGTAAATGGAGAATGGAATTCTTTATTGAAATTAACACCCACATTCTGAATGTTTATCGATTTTCCTCCCACATTTGTTACTTCAATTGAAAGATATTTTCTCGAATTAGACATTAAGAATGCATAGCTACAATTTACTTTAACTCTTGGAAATTCATGATAGTTTTTCCAAAATTGTAGCAACAGAGCAATAAATCCACCCGCTCCACCAAGTAAACCTGTCCACGAAGCTAATAGTTGAAGGTTGCTCATTTTCGTTCCAAAGAATCTAATAATGACGAGATTTCTGAGAGTGCCGACTCCAAATTTTCCATGATCTCGCGCGCAATCACTTCTGGGGCTGGAAGATTCGCAGCATCTTCCAAAGAGTCATCTTTCAGCCAAATAAGGTCGAGATTGACCTTGTCTCTAGCTATTAGCTCTTCATAGGTGAATGATTTAAATCGCTCAGATTCCACACGCTCGCCGCGGTCCCCTGGTTTATAACACTCGACAAACTCATCAAGATTGCCACGCTTCATAGACATGGTCTTCTGTGTGAAGTGCTGATTAGTGCGGAAGTCATAGACCCAAAGCTTTGTTGTCCATGGTTTCTCAGCTGCAGGACGCTTATCAAAGAAGAGCACATTTGCCTTCACTCCACCGGCATAAAAGATTCCGGTTGGAAGACGCAGCAATGTATGAACATCGAATTCGGTGAGCAATCTGCGACGAACCGTCTCGCCAGCACCTCCTTCAAAAAGAACGTTATCTGGGAGGACAACTGCAGCACGTCCATTGATATCCATGATGGTCTTAATATGCTGAACGAAGTTCAACTGCTTGTTGGATGTGGTAACCCAGAAATCATCACGGACAATTTCCAAATCACCCTTGGTGACTTTTCCGTCAGCCCCAACCATAGTCACGGAGGATTTTGTTCCAAATGGTGGATTGGCAAGCACTACCGAGTATCGCTTTCCAGGATCTGCTGTTAAACCATCCTTGACCTCAATCGGACTTGCTCCATTAGGAGTTCCCATGCCGTGTAAAAGCATGTTCATTGCAGCAAGGCGGGCAGTGCTGTCAACAAGTTCAATTCCTGATACAAAACCATCTCGTAAATGTTCACGATCTGTTGGAGACAGATTCTTTTGTGATGCTGCATATTCATATGCTGCTAATAAGAATCCACCTGTGCCACATGCAGGATCGTGAACCTTGTCTTTTGCAGTTGGTTGAATGACGTCGACCATCGCCGCAATCAAAGCTCTGGGTGTGAAGTACTGCCCCGCACCAGATTTAATATCTTCAGCGCCTTTTGCTAGCAGCCCCTCATAGGCATCACCTTTGATATCTACACCTGTTGCAGACCAGTTTTCTTTATCGATTAAGTCAACTATCAATCGCTTTAACTTTGCAGGATCTTGAATCTTATTCTGGGCTTTGCGGAAGATGACTCCCAATGTTCCACTTTGCTTAGCCAGTGTTTCCAGAATTCCCTTGTAAGTTCTTTCAAGTTGCTCACCTTCTGCATCCAGCAGCAGTTGCCATGAACACTCCTTGGGCACAATCTTTTCTGGATTTAGGGCACGCGTTTCACGTTCATGCGCCATCTTAAGGAAAAGCAAATATGTGAGCTGTTCGGTGTAATCAAGCGTTCCAACACCATCGTCTCTAAGAACGTTACAAAAAGCCCAGAGTTTATTGACCAGTACCGATGAATCAGACACTTGCTACCTCTTTTGTTAGTTGTCCAGTGAATGCGGCTTGCAGAAGTGAACGTCGAAGAGATGCAGATTGCTTTTCCATGGCATCCGCGATTGCAACCGAAGCATCCAAGCGCGAGAGGTGGTCTTCGAGGATCGCTACGATCTTCTGTTGTTCAGTAAGAGGTGGAATACTCACTTCAATTGCATCGAATGACTTCTTCGTAATATGTACCATCCCTGATCCGTGCGTCTTTGACAACATCTCCTGTATTTTGAAATCTAACAAATATCTGTGGAATCTTTTATCAATCAGGGACTCTACTTTAAAAATATGTTGATTAAGTACTGCCTCCGGCCCTTGCCAAATATAAGTTCCTAGTGTTGCTGACCAAGAAAAAAGTAAGTCTCCGGGCTTCACCACATATCTCTCTTCAATTTCACCTTGAAAATAGTTGTATTCTTCGCCGCTGCCTGTAAGGTTTTGAATTCTTATTATTGGGCGTCCACTGGTTCTCCAGTCCTGCGACTTAAAGGCTTTACCGTTCAAGTATCGACCGATCTCATCCATTTTTTTCTTATCCCAGCCATTTGGAACATCGATTATTAGATGAGTTCCATCGCTAGTCAGATTCCCAGTAAACGCTGCATGCAAGAGCGAGCGACGGAACTGTGCGGCTTTGAGTTTTGCTTGCTTTACATCAGCCAGCGCTGCATCCAAGCGCGATAGGTGGTCTTCTAGGATCTCAACGATCTTCTGTTGTTCGAGGAGGGATGGGAGAGGTAATAAAGCGCTCTTTAAGTCATTATCTCTTATTGCAGGGTAACTAACTCCGCGTTGCAACGGAAGAACTTGATCGAGAAGTTGGTCACTTAGTAGAAAATAAAACAAGTATTTGGGATGCAATTTTTCTACTTTTGGTCGAAGGACACAAAAGCCTGTCGATGCAATCTCGCCATCAAATTCACGCGGAATATAAGCAACTTTCTTCATATAGGGCCGAACTGTCGAAAATACTGAATCCCCTTCACGAATGAGTTGCCTCGCCCTGCTCGGAGCGTTTGTAGTAGAAATAGGTTCGACATTTTCCAGCGAACTGGAAGAAGGCTCTAGGGCTCCTATATCTATATACATAAAAGTATCGCGATCTAAATTTGCTGGATCTATCTTCTCCACTTGACCGCACAAGTCTCCGATTATTTTTAAGTGCCATCCTCCGGGAAGTTCCGTCATGAGGCAAGCTCCATATTCATGCTGTCGATTAGTGATGTGACAGATGTACCAAGCTCGGCAAGCACTCCGTCAGTTCCACCACGCTCTGTAAAAGGTGACATCTCTAGATCTTGAACATCGAAGTGCGCGCTCTGTGCAATTGAATCCTTAATGCGATCTAGCCACCATCGCTGATTGTCAGTGAAAGTGACGCCCATGTTTTCTTGTTGCAATAACCAAGCGGCATAGCGCTCTTCAACAAGCTGGGCATAAGGCACGAGTTCGTTCATTTGTCCGAGAGTAAACCTCACCAGTGACACCAAATCTGTGGTCGTATGAACGGCTGATTTACGCACCTTTGTTGGTTCAAGGGCTAGGTAGGCGTTCCAGATCACATCAACCGTCCAAGTTGGGTGCGGCCTGCGGATGCGCTCGGCAAGCTCCTTGATCTCTTTGTAGGTGATGCTGACGTTCTTAGGTTTTGAGTAAAGCATCTGGATTGCCGTGATTTCGTTCTTGTTATCCTCAATGTATTTAATCCAGGATTCAACAAGACTTT
>CAZZFG010000093.1:0-3892 GCA_964653345.1 uncultured Bifidobacterium sp.
GGTGACGAAGTGTTTACCATCACAGGGATTGTCGAATTAAACACCGGCAAGATTCCAGCAACGGTACAGGTAGCGGCAGGAGCGAAAATTTTCACCGCAAAGGTTCGCATTGATACGCCGGGAGAAGCCGATTACTACCGACATGGTGGGATTATGCAATACGTGCTTCGCTCACTTATCTCGAGCGCTTCCTAACCAGTTGGCTAGACTGGGGAAGTGATTCTCCAGTCGTTGGCCTCCCCAGAGGACCTCAAGAAGGTTGCCCCTGAGCACCTTCCTGCATTGGCTCAGGAGATCAGAGAGTTCCTGATTCATTCGGTCTCTCGTACCGGTGGCCACCTCGGACCAAATTTGGGCGTCGTGGAGCTAACGATTGCGCTCCATCGGACCTTTAACTCACCCGATGATGTGCTCTTATTCGATACCGGCCATCAAAGTTATGTTCATAAACTTCTCACCGGGCGACAAGAGGGATTCGAAAAATTGCGCCAACGCGGAGGCACATCGGGCTATCCCAATCGTCGCGAAAGCGCGCACGATGTCATCGAGAACTCACACGCCTCAACAGCGCTCTCGTGGGGAGATGGAATCTCACGAGCATTTTCACTTCAGGGAATCACCGATCGATCTGTCGTCGTTGTTGTAGGTGATGGTGCGCTCACCGGTGGCATGGCGTGGGAAGCTCTTAACAATATCGCCGCAACGAAAGATCGTTCGCTTGTCATCTTGGTTAACGATAATGAGCGCTCGTATAGCCCAACTATTGGCGGTATATCCACCTATCTCACGACTCTTCGCGCAACGAAGGGTTATGAACGCTTTCTTGAATGGGGAAAGAACGTACTTGAAAAGACCCCTGTTGTAGGGCAACCAATATTCGAAACTTTGCACGGAATGAAAAAGGGAATCAAAGACATCATTGCGCCCCAGGGCATGTTCGAGGATCTCGGTTTGAAATATCTTGGACCAGTCGATGGCCACGATATCGAGGCGATGGAGAACATTCTTAAGGCTGCAAAAGAGTTTGGCGGTCCGGTGATCGTCCATGCGATCACAGAGAAGGGGCGCGGATTCGCTCCTGCTGTAAACGATGAAGCAGAGCGGTTCCACGCGGTTGGTCCAGTCGATCCTGAGACCGGTGAAGCGCGCTCGACAACGGGAAGAACGTGGACATCAGTCTTCTCCGAGGAGTTGGTCTCAATTGGGCGGAACAATTCTGATGTTGTCGCTACAACTGCTGCGATGCTTGGCCCAACTGGCCTCGATAAATTCGCAGAAGCATTTCCTGCTCGCACTTTCGATGTAGGTATCGCTGAGCAACATGCGGTCGCGAGCGCTGCCGGACTTGCATTCGGAGGGCTGCATCCGGTTGTTGCGCTCTATTCAACATTCCTTAATCGCGCATTTGATCAACTACTCCTTGACGTTGCTCTGCATAAAGCTGGCGTCACATTCGTGCTCGATCGATCCGGCATTACCGGTGATGATGGCCCTTCACATCACGGCATATGGGATCTTGCGCTCACTGGAATTGTTCCGCATTTGAAAGTAGCGGCACCACGCGATGGGGCCAGACTTCAAGAGTTACTGAGAGAAGCGGTAGCAATCTCAGATCAGCCCACCTTAATTCGTTTTCCCAAGGGGAGCGTTGCAGCAGATATTCCAGCCTTCGAACGACGCGATGGAATCGATGTGCTCTATCGTGGCGAAAGCGCAGATATCCTGATTCTGAGCGTTGGAGCTATGGCCAGCCTCGCTGTTGAAGCAGCTGCTCAGGCATATCGCGAAGGTGTTGGCGTTACCGTAATCGATCCGCGATGGGTTAAGCCTTTACCGCCTGCAATCATCACTATGGCGCAACGCTATTCGCACGTCGTCGTGATTGAAGATGGAATCAGACGCGGTGGGATTGCAAGCGCTTTGGCCGAGAATATGCGCGATGCAGGGGTAGATGTTCCCGTCCATTCAATCGGAATTCCACTGACATTCATCGAGCATTCAAAGCGCGCCGAAATTTTGCAGGATTTGGGGATTACCGGACAGCAGATTGCGCGAAGCCTTGTCGAACTCAGATCAACTGGCGAACTTCCGATTATGGAAGGGATGCAACGCCCTTCGGATGAAAGCGTTGACCAGTCGCAGCCTCGCTAATTCCTGTTCGATCAAGATAAGGCAAAATTCCACCAAGGTGAAGCGGCCATCCCGTACCAAGCAGCATGCAGAGATCAATCTCTGCAGGGGATGAGATCACTCCTTCATCGAGCATCATTCGCGCTTCAGTTGCTAAAGCGGTCAGTGCGCGTGTGCGAACTTCGTCGGCAGTAGATGCCTTATCGCCCTTTTCGATACATGCTGCGGCATCCGGATTGATAGCAAGGGCACCATTCTCGCCTTTGATGTAGAACGTGCGAACACCATTCTTCACCAATCGCTCGATAGTAGGGCTGACCCGATATCGCTCACCTAACGTTGCGTTAAGTGTTTGGGCGACGTGGAGCGCAACCCCAGGACCAACTAAACCGAGTAGTTCAAACGAACTCATTGGCAGGCCGAGCGGAACCATTGCGCTATCTGCAACCTCCGGCGAGGTTCCCTCATCAAGCGAGTCTGTGATCTCACCCATGAAGCGCATGAGTAGTCGGTTAACCACGAATGCAGGTGCATCCTTCACGATCACCATAGTCTTCTTTAGCTCTTTACCAATCACGACGGCAGTAGCCGTGGTCGCATCATCTGTATGTGGCGTACGTGCAATCTCCAGAAGCGGCATTACTGCAACCGGATTGAAGAAATGGAAACCAATCACGCGCTCTGGATTCTTCAAGTGATCGGACATGTTTGTGACAGAGAGCGATGAGGTATTGGTAGCGAGGATGCATTCAGGGGAGATGATTGTCTCAAGCTCTGTGAAGAGTTTTCGCTTGATCTCCATCTCTTCAAAGACCGCCTCGATGATGAAATCGCACGGTGCAAAATCTTTATTGTTGGTACTTCCCGTGAGAATCTGCTTGAGCCAACCAGCCTCTTCGACGCGCATTCGCTTCTTTGAGACCAGAGTGTCGAGCTCGTTATGAATCCATGCCAAACCCTTATCGACTCGTGCTTGGTCAAGGTCGGTGATGTGCACGGGTACTTTCAAATTACGGAGGATGAGCAGCGCTAGTTGAGATGCCATTAATCCGGCACCCACTACGCCTACGCGCGTTACCTTTCGGGCAAGCGCAGGCTTTGGTGCACCTTCAACCTTCTTCTTGCTCTTCTGGATGAGATTAAAGGCATAGATCGACGCTCGGAATGGATCGCCCATAACCAATTCGTTGAGCGCAGCATCCTCTGCTGCAAAGCCAGCGTCACGGGTAGCTGTTCTCGAATCAGCCATCAATTGCAATGCAAGGCGTGGTGCATCAATTGGCGCATCGCCATACTTCTTCTTTTTTGCAGCAGCGCCGATTTCGGCAGCTGCCTTCCATGCGCCATCATCTTTGCTGTAATCGACGCGTTCAATTCGCTTCTTACCGGAGAGTACCTCGGCCGCAAAAGCGAGTGATTTTTCAAGGAAGTCAGCGGGTAAATAGACAGAATCAACGACTCCTAATTCGAGCGCTTCGTGCGCCTTGAGCATGGTGTTGTTATTGAGCGCATTCACCATTATGACTTTGGCCGCCTTCTCTGGCCCGATTAACTGCGGCAATAACGTCGCGCCGCCCCAACCAGGAACTAGGCCGAGGAATACTTCCGGTAGTGCGACAAAGGCAGTGCTGGCAAGGGTGCGATAGTTGCAATGCAAACCAATCTCGAGACCACCACCGAGCGCCAATCCATTGATGAAGGCAAATGTTGGCTTGCCACATTCGCCTAATCGTCGGAAAACATCGTGGCCAAATTTTCCAAA
>CAZZFG010000094.1:0-3865 GCA_964653345.1 uncultured Bifidobacterium sp.
GACCCTCTGCATCAACGATGAAGTGATACTGCCCGAGTTCACTTCCGGTAGGGCGTGATTGAATGAAAGTTAAGTTGACGCCACGAACTGCAAACTCAGTCAAAATCTCAAGTAGCGCACCTGAATGATCTGCTGAGATAAAAAGCGCTAACGAGGTTCGGTCGTGTCCAGTTGGCGCTGGAAGCATGCCAAGTTTTGACACAACAACAAAGCGCGTCACCGCCGCATCTCGATCACCAATATTTCGAGCAATTACTTCTAGATCGTAATGTTGTGCTGCGATTTCAGCAGCAATTGCAGCATCTGCATCGCCTTTTGCGACGCTCTCGGCACCTGCTGCCGTCGAATTTGTCATCACAACTTCTGCATGTGGCAAATTCTTCGCTATATATTCACGACATTGCGCTTCGGCGTGTGGATGTGTTGCCACGCGACGAATCTCTTTCATTGAGATCCCCGGCTTAACCATTAATGCAAACGACACCTGCAGGACGCTCTCTCCAATGATCATCAGAGGGTCACCAACCGCCAACTCATCAAGCGTGCGGGCAACCACACCTTCCACTGAATTCTCGATGGGTACTAATGCGTAATCTGCGCTCCCATGGCGCACCGCTTCCAGCGCTGCCGTCACATTCGCTGCCGGCTCAGCGCTATCGCCACCCTTTAATAATGGAGCTAAGGCTGCCTCAGTGAAGGTGCCGGCTGGGCCGAGATAGGAATAGCGGGACATATAGAAAACTCTACGCGATATCGAGCGCATCAGGGGGGACTTGAGGCTCCGGGTAGCATGGATAACTCAGTGACTCAAATACTCGTAGCGAAGGAAAGTGATTTGTGAGCCGGTATTTTCAGAGCGTTTCGCTCTCGGATGTTGGCTTACATCGCACCGAAAACGAAGACTCTGCATGGGCGGGCGCAACGATTCTTGCTGTCGCCGACGGGTTAGGCGGCCATGCTGCTGGTGAGATTGCATCGTCGCTAGCGATCCGAACTATCTCAGAGCTCGAAAAGAGTTCGTTAACAGAACGAAATGCTGAGACAGTTGTCGTAGAGACTTTCCTCACCATCAATCAATCTCTTGCGCAGCGAATTAAGAAGAAGAGTGAATTACGCGGAATGGGTACGACGCTAACTGCACTTTTTCTCGGTAAAGAGAAGCTCTACGTAGCGCATCTGGGTGATTCTCGCGCTTATGTAATTCGCGATGGCAAAATCACACAACTAACTAAAGACCACACTGTCGTACAAGAACTTCTTGATCAAGGGCGAATCTCTCCCGATGAAATTGATGGCCACCCGCAACGAGCATTTGTCACCAAAGCGCTGATGGGCTCTGATCAACACGAGCGACCAGATTTCCATGAGGTGGCACACGAAGATGGAGACATCTTCTTACTCTGTTCAGATGGTTTGGTGGGCGTAGTCGAAGAGAAGAAAATTATCAAAAGCATCGAATCTCATGGGGTGAGTGAGCAGACGCTCAGCGAACTCAAAGAATTGGCATATAAAAAAGGTGCGCCAGATAACGTAACCATTATTGTTGCCACGTTAAGCTCAAAGAAAAGTCCTACTCCGGGTTTTGTTGGCGCAGTCCAAGGTGGTGAGAGATGACCCGCATGCTTGCTAATCGTTACGAAGTGGGAGATCTCATCGGTGCCGGCGGGATGGCTGATGTTTTCCAAGGGCGCGACACCCGACTCTCTCGACCTGTTGCTATCAAGATATTAAGAAGTGACTTAGCGCGTGACCCTGCCTTCTTGGCACGATTTAGACGAGAAGCGCAAGCGGCAGCTGGCTTAAATCACCCGGCGATTGTCTCGGTTTACGACACAGGTGAAGAGCGAACTGAGAGTGGGGTTCTGCCATACATCGTCATGGAACAGGTAAATGGGAAAACAATTCGAGAAGTCATTCGAAGTGGTGAACGTCTACCAATTACCAGGGCTATTTCAGTTATCCGTGGAATTTTAGAAGCGCTTGAATACTCGCATCGAAATGGCATTGTTCATCGAGATATCAAACCGGCAAACGTCATGATTACCAATGGTGGCGATGTGAAAGTAATGGATTTTGGCATTGCTCGGGCGTTAGATGATGCAAGCGCCACAGTCACTCATGCATGGACTGTTGTGGGGACTGCAAACTACCTCTCCCCAGAACAAGCTCGCGGCGAAGCGGCTGATTCACGGAGCGATATTTATTCAGTTGGCTGTCTGCTCTATGAGTTGATTACTGGAAGGCCGCCATTTCTCGGTGATACGCCCGTTGCGATTGCTTATCAACACGTTTCAGCTGAATTCACTCCAGTCTCACAACTAAACCCAGATTTACCAGATGGAATCGACAACATCATCTCTGGTGCGCTCTCGAAAGATCCTTTAGCTCGTTACCAAAACGCTCGCGAGATGCTCGATGATGTAAATCGGCTCGACCGCGGTGAAGAGGTACAGAAAAAAATCAAAAATCCTAAGCGTCGAAATCTCATAATCGCTGGCGTAGTCGCTGCCCTACTTGTACTGAGCTCGGGTGGCTATCTAGTCTCGAAGATCTCTGCGCCAATCTCGCTCGTCACACTTGTCGATGTCGCCGGCTTAACTGAATCACAAGCACGCGAAGAGCTCACCGGTTTCACGGTAGTTGTAGAACGTGCCCCAGACCCACGCGTTCCCGTAGATCGCGTGGCATCGCAAACACCGGTTGCAGGTACAAAAGTTGAGCCAGGTAGTCAGGTGCAAATCATTCTCTCCGACGGACCAGGTAAAACTTCAATTCCTACCACTCTTATTGGAACAACAATTGATCAAGCCAAAATCATTCTTGATGGCGCAGGTCTCGTACTTGCAAAGACCAATCCAGTGGAGTCAAGCGAAGCGCCCGGAACAATCGTTGGCGTGATTCCTGAACCAGGATCCACTGTTGCTGCTGGAAGTGGCGTGGTGCTCAACATCGCGAGCGGAAAAGTATTTGTTCCAGATGTCATCGGAACCTCGAAAATTCAAGCTACGACAATACTTATTCAGGCTGGGTTTATTCCTAATGTGATTGAAACACAAGATGCGGATCAACCTAGCGGCGTAGTACTTGCACAGGCTCCTGCAAGTGAAGAATCTGCAAAGATTGGTTCCTCAGTAACAATCACAGTTAATACTTATAAAGCAGAACCTGGTGCTGGTGTAGCGCCAAGCCCAAACGCGAGCTAACTAGTTACCAATTACTGGAGCAAGTCCTTTTGATTTTTCAAGCGCATTTTTATCTCCGCAAATAGTGAGCCAATTAGCAAGTAATTGGTGGCCACCTTCAGTAAGTACTGATTCCGGGTGGAACTGCACACCATGTATCGGCAGAGATTTATGACAGACCGCCATAACAACACCAGAATCAGTCCATCCTGTTATTTCAAGTTGTGAATCTTTTCCGGGGGCAGCGATGGAATCGCGTTCAATAGCCAGTGAGTGATAACGCGTGGCTGTGAATCCATCGCGTAATCCATGCAAGACACCTTTGTCATTGTGGTGCACCTGTGACGTTTTACCGTGAAGTAATTCAGGCGCACGAGATACCACGCCACCAAAAGCAACGCCGATAGCTTGATGTCCTAAGCAGACACCTAAAAGAGGAATGGAATTCTCTGCGCAGAATTTCACAAGTTCGATACTTACACCCGCCGCCTCGGGAATGCCCGGGCCTGGTGAGATCAATACTCCGTCATAATTGCGCGCATCGGAAACGCTTACTTCATCATTTCGTAAGACGGTGCACTCAGCGCCAAGTTGAGCTAAATATTGAACAAGGTTAAAGACGAAGGAGTCGTAGTTATCGACTACGAGAATCTTGGTCGCCATGTGCCTATCCTGCCCGAGTG
>CAZZFG010000095.1:0-3794 GCA_964653345.1 uncultured Bifidobacterium sp.
TTATTGCCGAGAGGGCAAGGATAGTTTTCTCTTCGATTAATTTCTCGATGAAATCAACTGCCCCAGAGCGTTGAATTAGCGCGCGAAGGGTGTCAATCCCATCAAGCGTCAGATTCTTCTGGCCGAAGAGCTTCGTAAACTCAATATGTTCATGGCTATCAAGATTCTGCTGCGCGTAGGCAATCAGGGCAGTTCGCTTTCCTTCAATCAAGTCATCGCCCGTTGGTTTGCCTGTGACTGAACTATCACCGAATACTCCGAGTAAGTCATCTCGCAATTGGAATGCAATGCCTAGCGGAATTCCGTATTCGGTGTAGGTCTGCAGAAGTTCATCGTTGGCGCCAGCGATGACAGCCCCGAAATGAAGCGGCCGCTCGATTGTGTACTTGCCAGACTTGTATGTTGCGATCTTCAGAGCATCCTCAATAGACATCGCATCGCGACTGCTGCCGTGCATATCGAGGTACTGGCCAGCCATTAGTTCTACGCGCATGATGTCGAAGATCGGATTCACTGATCGAAGTTGTGCGTCGGAGAGCCCTGCGAGATTGAGGGCTTGGGTAGACCAGACGAGGGCAAGGTCTCCAATTAAAAGCGCAGTCGCGGTGCCAAAATTTTCACTATCGCCTATGCCATGGCGCTCGCGGTGGCTCCGCTCGAAGCGACGATGCATAGATGGTGCGCCGCGCCTGGTATCTGAACCGTCCATCATGTCATCATGAATCAACGCGCAAGCTTGGAGAAGTTCTACGCTCGCTGCCGCGCTATAGATAGCACCATCGTCTGGGGAGCCGCCAGCGCCGATGTAGCCGGCGACGGCAAAGAGGGGGCGTAAGCGCTTTCCGCCGGCGAGAAAATCACCGAGCGCGCTACTGATAGGCGTGAGTTCGGAGTCGATAGCAGTTAACTCATCGTGGGCGCGAGCGAGGAAACCCTCCAAGGCGCGGTCTATCGCCAAACGAGAGCCAGAAAGCATGTGGCAACGCTACCCTGACTGTCGTGAATGCGCCGACAAGCCTCTCGTTTGAATTCTTCCCGCCCAAAGATGGGGCAGGCGAGGAACGACTCTGGCATACCTTGGCGCAACTTACTGATATCACCCCAGATTTCCTCTCCGTTACATACGGCGCGGGAGGCAGTACGCGTGATCGGACCCTTCGGATTACCTCAGAGATAACAGCGCGCACGGGAATACCGACGGTCGCGCATTTAACGTGCGTGGGAGCAACTGGCGCTGAACTTGAATCGGTGCTCACCCAATATAAGAGCGCTGGGATTAATCGCGTACTCGCACTGCGTGGAGATCCACCTGGAGGGCCACGCGATACATGGGTGCGCACATCAGGGGGCTTTGATCATGCCGATCAACTCGTATCGAAAGCACGAACGATGGGTTTCGACGTTGGCGTCGCTGTCTTTCCAGATGGTCACCCCGCGAGCAAAGATCGAGCAGAAGACCTTGCGACGCTCAAGCGAAAAGTAGATGCGGGCGCTACGTTCGCGATTTCCCAATTCTTCTTTGATGTGAATTCGTGGCAACGATTGATGAATGATGTTGCCAGCGCAGGTGTTAACTTGACGCTGATTCCAGGAATCATGCCGGTTACTAATGTCAAACAAATAATTCGCTTCGCAGAGTTATCAGGAACAGAGATTCCCGCTCACATCAGGTCACGATTTGAAGCCGTCGCTGACGATCCAATTTCAGTACAACGATTAGGAGTTGACGTGGCAACTGCGCTCTGTCGCGAGCTACTTGAAATTGGAGTTAAAGCGCTCCATTTCTTCACGCTCAATAGTTCGCCCGCCACACGGGAAGTCGTTGCTAATCTAGGAATTAGATCATGAATCGCTCTGAGTATTTGCGATCCTGGTCAGCGCTGCATGGATTTGAGAATGGCTCTGAAGTGCGTGGAATCGCTCGGGGATATCTAGGTGTGAACTATGCGCTCGTTAAACCGCTAGTACTGCTTAGGCTCTCTCCCAATGTAGTAACACTTCTTGCGCCCCTCCTTGCAACGTTAGCGCTCTTCACTGAGAACCGGCTCGGTATCGCGCTACTTATCCTCGCCTCTTTGATGGTGGATGGGTTCGATGGCGCAGTAGCAATCATTCGCGGAAAAACTTCTGCATGGGGTGGTGTCTGGGACGGCATAGTCGACCGAGTGACTGAGCTGCTCTGGATCGGTGCGCTCTATCAGGCTGGAATCTCGCCCGCGTTCCTTCTGTTGATCTGGGTGGTGGTCTCCACACAAGAGTATGGGCGCGCAAAATTCAATCATGTTGCCAAGGAAGATTCAGGGCTCTTGGGTGTTGTCACTATCTGCGAACGTCCCGTTCGCGGATTACTAGTTGCCCTGGGGTTCTTGGGTTCGTTGATTTATTCGAACACTCTGCAATGGATCGCAATTATTTGGTTAGTCATGCAGAGCATCGCGCTCGTTCAATTTATTTCGATGGTGCGGAAGCAATTACGTTAGAGACGATTTCGCCACTGATTCCCACCAGAGGTACGCCACCTCCTGGATGTGCTGAACCTCCCACGAGATAAAGCCCTTCGATGGGTGAGCGATTAGATGCTCTATTAAAGGCAGCATTTACACCATTACTTGATTTCCCATAAATAGAACCGCCAGGTGCGTTAAAGAGAGTTTCGATATCTGCAGGCGAACGGTAATGAAGCGTCGCTATTCGAGATTTATCAAGAAGTCCTCGAGCGACAAGTAGCTCAATCAAGTGTTCGCTATAACGCTCAGCGACACCAGGGGCGTTCCAATCAAATCCAGCGCCTGTAGAGCTATGGCGTGGCGCGTTAACGAGCACGAACCACGATTCGTGATCAGGGGAAGGTGACATCGACAGGTCTTGGGGAGCGCAGATATAGAGCGTGGGATCTGCTACTGGTGTTATCGATTTAAATAGCGCATCGAATTCTGCATCGTAGTCTGCAGGAAACGAGACTGTGTGATGGCGTTGACGTGCATCCCGACCGGTGAGACCTAGAAGAAGATAAAAGCCAGAGAAGGATGGGGTGGCGCGATTGAGTTTTCGTCGCTCGCCAGCAGTTTTCGGATGGCCAGAGAGCAATTGATCGTAAGTGAATTGCGCATCGACATTGCTGATCACATGATCAGCTTCGAAACGATCACCATTTGCAAGCATGATGCCTGTAGCTTTATTACCTGAGGTAGTAATTGAACGAACCTCGCTACTGAGATGTACTTCAACGCCAAGGTCTTTCGCTCGTCGCTCGAGCGCTGCACTGAGTTGGCCGATGCCTCCTGCAATATGCCATGCACCAAAGATCTGTTCTATATAAGCAATGGTCAGCAGTACTGCTGGGGCCTTTCGTGGATCAGAGCCGGTATATGTCGCATAGCGGTCAATAAGCGTGATGAGTTCCGGGGTATTTAGGTAGCTCTTTGCCATTTTTCGCAGCGAGGTAAATGGTGAAATTGTTCTCATGCTTGAGAGGAAGCCAGGCCTGCGAAGTAAGGGTAGTAAGCCACGAAGCTCTGATTCGACAAAGGGCTCTCTGGCGACATCCCACATCGCCTCGGCTCGGTCCATCAACGCTACCCACTCTTGCGCGCTTGCCTTACCAAAAGTTTTTTCAATGGCTTCTGTGACGCCCGCGCGAGATGCATTTGGGAGCGTCAACCGTTTGCCACTTGCAAAGTGGTAATCAAAAGCTGGATCAACAGGGGTGAGCGTTACTTCACTCTCTAGTGGTGCACCTGTCTTGAGAAAGAGATCTCGATAGACCGCTGGCAGAGTGAGCAGCGAGGGGCCAG
>CAZZFG010000096.1:0-3781 GCA_964653345.1 uncultured Bifidobacterium sp.
CAAGTGCAGTATCTGGATTTACCGGACCACGAGTGCGCCTTTCAGCGCGTGGCGGGACAGTCGTGATAGACGACCTAGATCCGCAAGAGGAGATGTTAAAGCGCGGGGAGGTGCCACATAACGGCGCGTGGAAATTACCTACCCAATCAACGGCGAAGTTGTACCGCGGCGATAACGAAAGTTTCGAGATCATCCCATCGGAAAATGGCAATTACGTGGACTTCTACCTTCAGGTACGCAGCGCCTTGACCTCGGATGCTCCTATGCCGGTCTCTAATAAGGATGCGCTTGAAGTGGCGCGTTTGATTGATATTGCGCGAGAGATTTCGTTGCGATGATCCTGGTTATTGGCGGGGGCCTGGCTGGAATTCGAGCTGCTCTCACCATCCAAGAGAGTGGTCAACAGGTACATCTAGTCGAAGCAAACGAGAGCGCTGGCGGGAGACTCTCAACTGAGATTATCAACGGGTTCACTATTGATCGCGGATTTCAAGTAATCAATCCAGGTTACAGCGAACTTCGTAAATTAGATGTTCGCACACACTTTCATCCGATTTCCGCGGGTGCAGTAGCGACCATCGATGGCAGTGCGACTTTCTTTGGAGATCCACGGAGGGAGTTACGGGCGATCTCTCGAGCGCTACCAAGAATTATTCAAGACCCTAAACCTTTTTTTGGATTACTCAGGGGAGCTTTACTTGCTCAGGTGCGCGAAGGGGAGAGCGCAGATCAGTTCTTACAACGATTAGGAGCAACTGGCGCACCTTATGAACAGCTCTTTGAACCTTTCTTGCGTGGGGTTTTCCTCACTGCGCTATCGGAAGTGGATGCACGATTTGCTCAACGTGTCCTGCGTTCGTTATATCGCCAGGTGCCAGGCTTGCCCGATGGCGGAGTGCAGGCGCTAGCACAGGAACTTCGAAATAGAGTGAAATCGATCCAATCTGGAGAGCGAGCACTCGAGATTTCTCGAAGTGGTCGTGGGTTCAACGTAAAAACCACTAATGCAACCTTCGCTGCACGAAAAGTCGTTGTGGCTACTGATTATCTAAATGCACAACAGTTCTCAGGTGCGCTCCCAATCGTCACTTTCGCACGTTCAACAGCTTGGTATTTCACAGTGGAAGAGCAGCTCTCCAATCAACACCGCTTACATGTTGCCCCGCTTGGTTCCGGTCCGGTTGTGACATCGATTGATGTTGCAGCTGTTGTACCAAGTTATTCGCCTGACGGGAGAGGTTTGCTTTCCGTGACAACGCTCGAGGCGAGTTCCGAGCGTGAAGTGCGAACCCATCTCCAGGCTATTTATGGCGCACCCATTCGTGGTGATCTGATTTCGCGAATTGATATCGAAAACGCCCTCCCGATAATCCCACCTGCCGCGCGACGTCGCGGATTATTCGAAGAAGAGGGATTGATATTTGCGGGGGATTACCTCACCGAACCATCGCAGAATGGCGCGCTACTTTCTGGGCGCTTAGCTGGCGAGAGTGCGATAAATAATTAGTTGATGGTTACTGCGCTGCAAGTTTTGCTAATGCAGGGGCCAGGTGTGGAAAATCAAATACAAAACCTGCTTCATCTAAGACGGCAGGTAGGACTCGCTTCGAGCCGAGAATCTCAGTTGAGAAACCACCAAGCGTTAACTTCAATGCGAAACCTGGAACCGGAAGTAGCGCTGGACGTTTGAGCGCCCGAGCCAGGGCTGCGGTAAATTCACTATTGGTCGCTGGATTTGGCGCGGTGAGATTCACAGGGCCAGCGATATCGTGATCGATAAGGAAATCGATGGCTCGAACTTGGTCGTGCACAGTGATCCATGACCACCATTGTTTTCCGGATCCAAGTTTTCCGCCAAGACCAAATTTAAACAACGGCATCATTCGACCAAGTGCGCCGCCAGTTGGATCAAGAACTAATCCTGTTCGGATCTTTGTTGTCCGCACAGAAGGCGCGCCATCTGCAGCGCGTTCCCACTCAAGACAGACTCGCGCAAGGAAATCATCTCCACCACGATCATTTTCGGTTACAGCTCTATTGCCGGTCTCTCCATACCAACCGATTGCACTTGAGGAGATCAAGGATTTGATTTTCAGTTGTTCTGCTGCGTTAGCGATTGTCGTGGTGCCGTAAAGCCGTGAGTTAAGAATCTCTGCTTTGTAGCTGGTACTCCACCGCTTGTCGCCTACCCCTGCGCCAGCTAAGTGGACGATCGAGTCCACGCCTTCAAGGGCTACAAGATCAACTTTGCCACCGATTGGATCCCAGAACGCTTCATCTTTTGCTCGTGGCTCACGTCGTACCAATTTGATGACGGTGTCGCCTTTTTCGCGCAAGTGTGAGACCAGCGCGGAGCCAATCAATCCAGAGGCGCCAGTGACGGCAATAGTTCGTGACATTTATGGCTCTTACAAACCAAGATCAGCTTCGAAGCGACCAAGCTCCAAGCGCTCTTTGAGAGTCCCGAGGAAGCGCGCAGCATCTGCACCATCGACAATTCGGTGATCGTAGGAGATTGCAAGGTAGACCATCGATCGAATCGCAATCTTCTCTTCTCCGTCAGCCTCTGTAATGACAACAGGTCGCTTCACAATCGAGCCAATTCCAAGAATAGCCACTTGTGGCTGGTTGATAATTGGCGTATCAAAGAGTGCGCCACGACTTCCGGTATTGGTAATCGTGAATGTGCCACCGCTTAATTCGTCAGGATTGATCTTGCTATCGCGAGTGCGAAGAGCGACATCATTTATCCGACGAGCAATACCGCCAAGGTTGAGATCACCTGCATCCTTTATGACAGGGACCAACAAGCCTCGTTCGGTATCTACAGCGATGCCGAGATTCTCCGTACCGTGATAGACGATGTTCTCGCCATCGATGGATGAATTCACGACTGGGTGTTGCTTCAGCGCTTCACAGACGGCAACTGCAAAGAATGGCAAGAAGGTGAGATTTACCCCTTCACGTTCTTGGAAGGCACCTTTCGCTTTTGCGCGAAGTTTTGCAATTTTCGTGACATCCACTTCGACAACTGTGGTGAGCTGTGCCGAGGTTTGCAGCGACTCCACCATGCGAGAGGCAATTACCTTGCGAAGTCGAGTCATAGGCACGGTTGTGCCTCGAAGCGGTGAGGCGGTAACACTTGTTGAAGATTTCGCCGTATCGCTAGTAGAGGTTGCGGGCGCGCCTTGATGAACTGCAACCGCCGGAGTTGTAGCAGAACCAGCTGTAGCAGCAGCAGATAATGCGCGAGCGCGCTCTGCAGCATCGTAGACATCTTGTTTACGGATTCGACCGCCAACTCCAGTGCCAGCAACGCTCGCTAAATCAATCGATAGTTCAGCTGCAAGCTTTCTTACAAGTGGGGTGACATATGAATCAGATTCGACCCGAGAAGTTGGGGCGGGAATGGAATTCATAGGCGCAGTTGCAGCTGGCACAACTGGCACAGCTGGCACAACTGGCGCAACAGGCGCAACAGGAGCGGGGGTTGGCGCAGCAACTGGCGCTGCAGGTGCAGGAGTTGGCGCAACAGGAGCGGGGGTGGGAGCGCTTGCTTTCGCAGGTGCTGCTGCGGAACCAACAGCAGAGATCGCCGCAAGTTTGCCGCCAACAGGAATTACTGAATCTGCCGGAGCGAAGATCTCACTCACTGTTCCTGCAACTGGTGAAGGAATTTCGGTGTCGACTTTATCGGTGGACACTTCAAGGAGCGCTTCGTCCATGGCAATTACATCGCCAACGTTTTTCAACCAACGAGTGACAGTTCCCTCGGTTACAG
>CAZZFG010000097.1:0-3780 GCA_964653345.1 uncultured Bifidobacterium sp.
AGGGAGCGAGAATGTCTAGCATCAACAACCATGGCAATACCCCAGCTGCTTGGGCTACCACAGTTATCGTAATCATCGGTTCCGTTATTGCGGGCATCGCAATTCCGATGTCAAACGTTCCAGTTTCAATAGCTGGATTTGTGATTGTGGCTCTCGGAGCGCTAGTTGGTTTGGTCATGAAGAGCGCAGGTTTTGGCCGCAAGAAGTCCACTCATTAATTTCACTAGCGCACGCACGATTGATGAACAGGCCAGCAGATGACCGTTCTCGATGAGATTATTGCGGGGGTGCGCGAAGATCTCGACGTGCGGAAGTTAGCAATTCCGCTCAATGAGATTATTGTTCAGGCCCAATCGACATCACTCGCGGCGCCATTAGATGTTTTGAATCACTTCACAAAAGGTTTCTTCGGCGTAATTGCCGAGGTAAAAAGATCATCACCTAGTAAAGGTGCGCTCGCTTCAATTGATGATCCCGCCGAACTTGCCCGGAGTTATCAAGCAGGCGGAGCCTGTGCGGTAAGCGTGCTGACGGAACAACGGAGATTTAAAGGTTCGCTTGACGACCTTGCGGTGGTGCGTAGCGCTGTCACAATCCCGGTATTGCGGAAAGAATTTATCGTTGATAGCTACCAAATTTACGAAGCGCGTGCATACGGAGCAGACATAATCCTGCTGATCGTTGCGGCATTAAGCGATGAAGAACTTGTCGAATTTTCGACGCTGACGCATGCGCTTGGCATGAGAGCACTCATCGAAGTACACGATGCGCAGGAAATTGGTCGGGTGATTCACCTCTCACAAAAGGGTGCCCTCACCATCGATCTGCTCGGAATCAACGCTCGAAACTTGAAAACTCTAGAGATTAACTCAGAGGCCTTCGCCCTCCTCGCCCCATTAGTACCTCCCTCGATTCCGCTGATTGCAGAGTCAGGTATCAGCAATAGCGCCGAAGTCGGCGCGCTAAGCGCCCTTGGCGCCGCTGGAATTTTGGTCGGCGAAGCGCTCGTAAAAGATGGCGATCCGGCGAAAAGTATCGAGGAATTTATAAATCGCGCAGAGCGGGAGAGAGTCCGTAGGCTAGAGCCATGACGGTCACCCTCGACACCGGACTCTTTGGGCCATACGGCGGACGCTATGTGCCGGAGGCTCTGATTGCCGCTCTTGATGAACTGGCGCAGATGCATGCATCAATCAAGGATGATCCGATCTTCGCTGCAGAGCTCGACCATTTGCATAAAACATATTCGGGCCGGCCGAGCATTCTCACTGAGGCACATAGATTCGCTGAGCATTGTGGTGGGGCGCGCATATTGCTTAAGCGCGAAGATCTCAATCACACTGGCTCACATAAGATCAATAATGTTTTAGGGCAAGCGTTGTTAACCAAGCGAATGGGTAAGAAGCGCGTCATTGCTGAAACGGGAGCGGGGCAACATGGCGTTGCGTCGGCGACGGCAGCTGCGCTACTTGGACTCGAATGCGTGGTCTATATGGGAGAAGAAGACACTAAGCGTCAAGCGCTCAATGTCGCTCGAATGAGATTACTCGGCGCCACAGTCGTGCCCGTGACTTCAGGTTCACGAACGTTGAAAGATGCCATCAACGAAGCGATGCGTGATTGGGTAACCAATGTTGAGAACACTCACTACATTTTAGGTACCGTAGCCGGGCCGCATCCCTTTCCGGTGATGGTTCGAGATTTCCATCGGATTATTGGCGATGAGGCGCGCGCGCAAGTACTCGAGTTAACCGGGGCGCTACCAACAGCAGTATTAGCTTGTGTTGGCGGTGGTTCCAATGCAATTGGAATCTTCTACCCATTTATTGATGATGTTGGTGTGCGACTACTTGGGCTCGAAGCAGGTGGCGATGGTTTGGAGACAGGTCGCCATGCCTCAGCGATCTCGGGAGGGCGTCCGGGAGTTCTGCATGGCGCACGCTCCTACATGTTGCAAGACGATGATGGGCAAACCATCGAGTCGCATTCGATATCTGCAGGTTTGGATTATCCAGGGGTCGGTCCGGAGCATGCGCATTTGCACGACATAGGACGCGCTGAATATTGGCCAATCACCGACGGAGAGGCGATGGAAGCATTCTCGCTGCTATGTCGAACTGAAGGAATCATCCCTGCGATCGAGACTGCGCACGCGCTTGCCGGTGCAATGAAGCTAGGAAAAGAACTTGGACCAGAAGCCGTTCTTCTCATCAACCTAAGTGGTCGCGGCGATAAGGATGTTCAAACTGCAGCCGAATACTTTGGAATGGTATGAAGACTCAGCTAGGTGCAACTGCGCTCGAACAGGTCCTCCGCGATGCTAAAGCTGAGAATCGCGCAGCTCTTATTGGATACATTCCTGCTGGCTTTCCTTCAGTTGAAGGGTGCAAAGCAGCAATTGACGTTTTAGTCGAAGCTGGATTCGATGCTATCGAAATTGGATACCCTTATAGCGATCCTGTGATGGATGGACCGATCATTCAAGAGGCAGCAGATCTAGCCCTTCGAAATGGTGTAAAGGCAAAAGATGTCATGGCAACCTTGGCGCATGCCAGCGCAACTGGCGCTGCTGCAGTAGTGATGACCTATTGGAATCCTATTGAGCAATTTGGTGCAGATAGTTTTGCTAATGCGATTGCTGCTGCAGGGGGTTCGGGCGTAATTACTCCAGACCTTTCCTTCGAACAAGCGCACCCCTGGAAAGAAAGCGCCACCAAGGCGGGAATTAACACCATCTTCGTTGTCGCTCCAAGTACGACGGCAGAGCGTTTACAGAAGGTAACGAGCATTACCTCAGGTTTTGTCTATGCAGCGAGCTTGATGGGCGTCACGGGTACGCGTAATTCCATCTCCCACTCCGCACAAGAATTGGTTGCGAGAATCCGAGAGGTAACAGATCTGCCAATCGCAGTTGGGCTTGGAGTTTCGACTCCCGATCAGGCGCGAGAGGTTGCCAAGTATGCCGATGGAGTCATTATCGGAAGCGCTTTAATTAAAGAGTTGCTGGGTAAGAGCCTTGATGAAGGGCTGAGTAACCTGAAGCGGCTCGCAGAATCGTTAGCTAGCGCGACAAAAGGTGCACGATGACATTAACAAACACGACAAGCGAGCGAGTTCTGCCGTGGATCGGATTGATAGCGCGATTGGCGCTCGGTGGAGTGCTCTTCGTAGCTGGAGCGATAAAGATTCCTTACCCATATAAAGCGGCCGCGGCGATGCGAGCATATGAACTGCTACCAAATTCGTTCGCCTCAATCTTTGGCTACATCTTGCCTTGGTTCGAAGTAGGGCTTGGCTTGCTATTGATTCTTGGTGTGGCTACTCGCCTCTCTGGTTTGATCGGGGCGTTGTTGATGATTCTCTTCATCGCCGCAATCAGTTCTGCGTGGGCCCGCGGACTTACTATTGACTGTGGGTGCTTTGGTGGTGGCGGCCAAGTTGCAGCGGGAGAGACGAAGTATCTCCAAGAGATAATCCGAGATATTGGTTTGGCAATCGCAGGCTTCTATCTATATTTCCGACCATATTCTCGTTTTGCACTGGATAATCGAGGGAAGTAGGCTTTTCACATGGCATCAAAGAATCGTGGACCACAACGTGGTGGAAAAAATAATGAGCCAGATCCAGTAACTCGATGGATTGTCATCGGTATGGTCTCGCTAGTTGTCATCATTGGCGCAGTCTTTACCGTCGTAAGTAATAAGAGTTCAGCAAGCGTTGCGCTCCCACCAGGAGCAAGCAAAGCCGATGGTTACGGAATCGTCTTCAACGCTGATGCAA
>CAZZFG010000098.1:0-2225 GCA_964653345.1 uncultured Bifidobacterium sp.
GATATCTCACAAGTTCAGAGCGCATCAACCAAGGCTCTCTTTGAGTCCGCCCTAAATGGTGCTCCATACCTAGAGAACTTCATTCCTGCCCAATTGGATGCTGATGCAGTATTCAAGAACGTGCAATTAGTTCTTAAGGGCACAGTCAAAGCTGCAGATGCAGCTGCTGACATGCAAGCCGTCATGGAACGGCTACGCAAGTCAGATCGTAAACTCGTAGATAATTTCACAGCCTGGGCTAAGTGAAATTAACAAGAGTTAAGAGCGAGGCCGTTGGTGTGGTTTCACGCCAGCGGCCTGCTCGCTCTTCTCGCGAAGCGATCCTATGGATTGCGCCCGCGGCGTTAGTAATTCTCTTTATTTTTGGCTATTCCGTAGTTACGGTCCTTATCCAATCTTTCCGTTACGACGGAGATTGGGTGGGTTTTGAGAATTTTTCCATCGTCATAACAGATCCAATCTTCCTTACAGCGTTAAAACATAACGGCTTGTTGCTATTAGCAGTACCAGTGCTCATTACGCTCGCCTTCATTCTTGCGATTGCGCTCTTTGAGACGCGCAGGGGAATGCGTTTTTATCGATCAGCGGTTTTTTTGCCCTACGTATTGCCGATTCCAGTTGTTGCTGTCGTGTTTGGACAGATTTATCAACTACATGGAGCGCTCAACATCTTTTTCAAATCTATTGGCCTTGATTTCTTAGCTAAAGATTGGTTGGGCGATCCCAGCATCGCACTCGGCACAATGTCTTCGGTAATTATCTGGAAAGAAGTCGGTTTTGGCGTCATTCTGATGTTAGCCCACATCATTTCGCTACCGAATGAAACTTATGAAGCTGCCCGGATTGATGGCGCGGGATTTTGGCGGACCCATTTTTCGATTACTCGGCCAGCGATTCTCAACACGATTGTTTTTTATGGAGTTATTGAGGCGATCACGATGGTCTCGTGGGTTTTCAACTATGTCTACGTAATGTCTAATGGTTTGGGTGGACCTGGAAACGCAACTATGGTCAGCGAGCTCTACATTTACCGCTCAGCGTTTCAGAATAAAGCGCCCGAACTTGCCGCTGCCGCTGCGGTATTCCTCTTTATAGCGACGCTTGTTCTCATGATTGCATTCTTTAGGATTCAACGTCGTTCCATCGCAGGGACCTTTAACAAATGAAAAAGAATCGTGGCGTACAGCGCTCCAAAATAGAAGCAACATTTCGCTACTTGCTTTTATCTTTTGTCGCTATAACTGCCTTGATTCCTGCTTACATCATGTTCTCTGGTTCATTTAAAACCCAGAGCGAGTTTCTTCAATCACCATTTGGTCTACCGCTCTCACCAAGTTTCGCTGGATATCGCGCAGCCTGGACTGATAACTTTCCAAACTGGTTAGCCAACTCTTTTCTCATCGTCACTGGTGCGGTGATTGTGACGGAAGTTTTGGCAGCGTTAGCAGCATGGGGATTTGCACGATTTCCATTTAAAGGTCGCGAGACAATCCTTGGTGTAATGGTGTCGCTGATGGTGGTGCCACCTGTGGTGCTACTGATTCCACTCTTTCAATTGGGCGTGGAGTTAACCCTCATCTCAACGCTTCGGCTAGTCATTTTGATCTATGTAGGACTAATGCTTCCGTTCTCGATTTATATGCTCACTAATTTCTTCAAATCTATTCCGGAGTCGATTCTTGAATCTGCCAGCATCGATGGCGCCTCCTCGTTTAAGACTTTCAAGTCAATCGTCCTTCCACTATCCGGAGCCCCACTGGCTACTCTGGCCGTCGTGAATCTGCTCTGGGCGTGGAATGAGCTACTTTTGGCGCTGGTCTTCTTGCAAAGCAACGAAAAGAAGACGCTCATGGTCGGTATTACCGGATTTCAGAGCAGATATAGCCTTGATATTCCGACGGTAATGGCGGGAATGTCGATTGCGACACTCCCACTTGTCATCGCATACCTATTTGGGCAACGATTCTTCATCGCAGGGTTAACTGCTGGTTCGACAAAGGGGGAGTAATGGCAAATCTATTGGCTGGCAAGCGAGCGCTCGTAACTGGAAGTGCAAGCGGTATTGGTGCAGCGATTGTTGCGGAGTTTGTCGCACAGGGCGCCACAGTCTTTGGTGTGGATAAGAATGCAAGTGCACACCAACCATCAGCCCAATTCGATCTCTCTGATGTCGAAAATCTCCCAGAACTAGTTGCTTCCGCAGAGAAAGCAATTGGTGACATTGA
>CAZZFG010000098.1:2325-3775 GCA_964653345.1 uncultured Bifidobacterium sp.
GGTGAAGTGTTGGTGAAGATCACCGCAGCAGGTATCTGTCACTCTGATTTATCGGTGGTCAACGGTTCTCGGCCTCGTCCTACCCCACTCATCGGCGGGCATGAAGGAGCGGGAATCGTCGAAGAGGTTGGCCCAGGGGTGAAAGATCTCAAACCCGGTGATGCCGTTGCGATTGTCTTCTTACCAAGTTGCGGTGAATGCGAGCAATGTCGTGAGGGAGTTCCAGCGTTCTGCTCAGTCGGTTCAGCAGCGAATGTAAAGGGTGAATTGATTCGCGGTGGATCGCGAATCAGCTACAAAGGCGAAAAGATCCATCACTACAACGGAGTCTCTTGCTATAGCCAATACATGGTTCTTGATCGACGTTCTTTGATTCAAGTGCCTTCAGATCTGCCAATAGAGATTGCTGCAATATTTGGTTGCGCATTCTTGACTGGTGTTGGCGCTGTTAGAAATGGAGCAAAGGTTCCTGCAGGGGCATCAGTGGGAGTCTGGGGCTTAGGCGGAGTAGGAATGGCAGCCTTACTTGGCGCAGTAGTCGCGAAAGCTTCGCCAATCATCGCAATTGACCCAGTACCGATGAAGCGTGCGTTGGCACTTGAGCTTGGCGCGGACATTGCAATCGATCCAAAGGAAGATATCCGCGATCACATTAAAGGCGGCGTCGAATTCGCAATCGAAGCAGTAGGTAAAGCCAGCGCTTTGAAGCATGCGTATGAGAGCACTGCTCGAGCCGGAACGACCGTCACGGTTGGATTACCAGCACCTGCAGATCAGCTCTCGTTCTCAGCAGTCTCTCTAGTCACCGATGTGAAAACTCTCAAAGGTTCTTACCTTGGCTCGGGAGATCCTCGAAAAGATATTCCCGAGTTCGTTCAGTTATGGCGGGATGGAAAATTGCCTGCTGAAAAGTTGATCACAAAGACTCGGCCATTAACAGAAGTCAATGAATCGATGGACGAACTTGATGACGCGCAGAAGGTTGTCCGACAAATCGTTGAACCTCACTAGTAGGAGAACTTCTTTTGATTATCCGTCAGTTTGAGGCAGATGATCTGCCGAAGATTCATGCATTCTTCGATCAGATGGGCGTAGAGAGCACGAAATTCTTCAATACAAATGATGTTAATCGAAAGTTTGCCGTTAAATTTGTCACTGAGAAAAATAAATCAATCATCAGGTGGTTAGCCGAAGTCGATGGGCAAATGATCGGTTATGTATTCCTCTGGGATATTGACACAACCCTGCCTTGGTTAGGTATTGCCGTCCATGATTCTTATAAAGGTAAAGGTATTGGCAAGCAGTTGATCGACCATGCCAACAAATGGGCAGAGGAGAATGGAAAAGGCGGTGTAATTCTCATCACCGCGAAAGATAATGAGCGTGGCCAGAAGTTATATGAAGGTATGGGCTATCAGTACTACGGAATCCACCCCTCGGGTGAACTCCT
>CAZZFG010000099.1:0-3673 GCA_964653345.1 uncultured Bifidobacterium sp.
GATTGGTTCCCGAAAACCACTGGCGAAATCATCCATGTCGATGGCGGAGTCCACGCCGTCGGGGCGTAGGCGTAAGGGGCGAGCGCTCGATCGGGATTGGCGCACCCCTCAGAGGCTGCGGTACCCTAAGGCCTTCCTTGAGCAATCAGGGATACGCGAAGAGGAGCCCAGCTCCCACCTCTAGCCCGCACAGGGCTCTTCGAGGTTCACCTCCGGCTCCACCGGCTTTTCTGGTGCGGGATTGGGAGGGTTTCTCCTTGCGTGGCATGTGTACGAAGCACGCACGACCTCATTCAAAGAGTTGTAAGGAGAACACATCAGCGCAGAACCTCGCATCAACGATCTCATTCGCGTTCCAGAAGTTCGGTTAATCGGACCTAATGGTGAGCAAATTGGCGTAGTTGCAATCGATCAAGCAATTCGAATGGCAGAAGAAGTTGGTCTTGACCTAGTAGAGATTGCCCCGGATGCACAGCCGCCAGTATGCAAAGTGATGGATTTCGGAAAATACAAATACGAAATCGCTCAAAAGGCGCGGCTGGCTCGAAAGAACCAAACCCATGTAGTGGTTAAAGAGATGAAGATGCGCCCAAAGATTGATACTCACGATTATGAGACGAAGAAAGCTCATATCGAACGGTTCCTTCTCGGGGGCGACAAGGTGAAAGTGACGATGATGTTTCGAGGCAGGGAGCAGGCCCGTCCTGATACCGGTTTCAGAGTTCTCCAGAAACTCTCTGAAGATGTCGCCGAGATAGCCACTGTTGAGTTTGCACCCAAACTTGATGGTCGAAATATGATCATGGTTCTCGCGCCGACAAAGCGCAAGGGCTCAAATTAATTAAGGGAAGAGGAAGCTATGCCAAAGATGAAGACGCACAGCGGCGCTAAGAAGCGCTTCAAGCTGACCGGAAGCGGAAAAATCAAACGTGAGCGAGCCGGAAAGCGCCATCTACTAGAGGGCAAATCTTCTCGTCGCACCCGTCGCCTCTCTGGCGATGTCGTTGCCAACGAGGCAACAAGCAACACGGCAAAGCGCCTACTAGGTTTGAAGTAAAGGAGAGCCCACATGGCAAGAGTAAAGCGCGGTGTTCATGCCGCAAAGAAGCGTCGAACCACTCTCGAGCGAGCTAGCGGATATACCGGTCAACGCTCAAGGCTCTTCTCGCGTGCGAAAGAGCAAGTCACGCACTCGATGGTCTATGCATTCAATGATCGCAAAGATAAGAAGGGGCAGTTCCGTCGCCTCTGGATTACTCGCATCAATGCAGCAGCGCGTGCAAACAACATGACCTATAACCGTTTCATGCAAGGTTTGAAAGTTGCTGGCATCGATGTTGATCGCCGCGTACTTGCTGATATGGCAGTTAACGATCCGGCGGCTTTCACCGCTCTCGTTGAAGTAGCGCGAAAGAACGTTGTCCTCTCCTAACGAAGTAATTAAGAGCCTTCATTCGAGCCACGTTGCTCGCGTGAAGGCTCTTCACGCTTCTAAGGGGCGAAAGAGCGCTGCAGAATTCATTGCAGAGGGCCCGGCCGCTGTACTTGCGGCGCTGGCGTCGAAGCGATATCCCGTTGTATCTCTTTATGTCACTGAATCCGGTGCCGAACTGCTACCCCAATCCGCCCTTAATCGCGCGATATATCTCAGCGAGAAAGTTATGGCTGCGATTTCAACAGTGGAGAGCGCCCAGGGAGTTCTTGCAATCTGCGCCATGAATCGTGAAACTGATCCGAACCACGTGGGAGAGATTTTCCAAAGAGTCCAATTGCCGCTTATCTATTGCTTCGAAGTTAATGATCCAGGAAATCTGGGCACCATTATCCGCACTGCAGATGCTCTAGGGTCAGCCGGCGTTCTCTTATCTCCAGGGAGTGCAGATCCATTCTCGCCGAAAGTAGTCCGTTCAACGGCGGGTTCGCTTTGGCACGTACCAGTTCTGCGAGATGTCGATATCCAATCAGCAGTGAAAGCGGCTCGTTCCTATAAGCGAAAGATTTATGCAGCCGATGGACGCGGCAGCACATCGCTTCCACAAATCAACGGCAAAGATGCGCTATGGATTTTCGGAAACGAAGCTCGTGGATTGACGAAAGACGTCACCGCGCTCGCGGATCAGGTGGTAGCAATCCCCATGAAAGGTCGAGCGGAAAGTCTCAATTTGGCGACCGCCGTGGCCATCACCCTCTTCCACGCCAATTCATAATCCAGCGCTAGAATTATGTGGTGTCTGAGAATCTTCGTGAGCTAGTTTCATTAGCCAAATCAGCCTTCGAGCAGGCATCGAATCTTGACGAATTTAAAAGCGCCCGATTGGCGCACTTAGGTGACAAATCGCCGATAGCGCTAGCTAACCGTGAACTTGGGAAATTAGCTCCCGCTGATCGCGCCGCCCGAGGTCAAGAGATCAATACGGTTAAAAGTGAAATCTCTGCCATTGCCCAGGCGCAAGAAGAGAAACTGATCCGAGAGCGAGATGAACGGATTCTCATCGAAGAACAAGTGGATGTCACGTTGCCAACTCGAAATTCTCAGCGCGGCGGATTGCATCCATTAACTATCTTGCGTGATGACATATGTGACCTTTTTATCGGACTTGGTTATGAGGTAGCTGAAGGACCTGAACTCGAATCAGAGTGGCTCAACTTTGATGCGCTAAATATTCCAGCGGATCACCCAGCTCGAACCATGCAAGATACCTTTTTTATCGAACCGCTCAGCACAAAACTAGTTTTACGCACACACACATCTCCAGTCCAAGTCCGCACCATGTTGGATCGAACCCCACCGATTTATGTGATCTGCCCAGGGCGAACGTTCCGGTCAGATGAGTTAGATGCAACCCATACACCTGTTTTCCATCAAGTCGAAGGGTTGGTGATTGATCGGAAGATCACCATGGCGCATCTCAAAGGGACCCTCGATTACTTTGCAACTTCGATGTTTGGCGAGGGCATCACAACAAGACTTCGCCCCTCTTTCTTCCCATTCACTGAGCCCAGCGCTGAGGTGGATATTCGCTGCTTCGTCTGTCGCGGTGAATCAAGCGAGTGTCGGACATGTAAGGGTGAGGGCTGGGTTGAGTGGGGCGGTTGTGGCATGGTCAACCCGAAGGTGTTAATTGCGTGCGGGGTAGATACTGATGAATTTTCTGGTTTTGCTTTTGGCATGGGCTTGGAGCGAACGTTGATGTTCAGGCATGGAATCACCGATATGCGAGAGATTGTGGAAGGCGACGTTCGATTCACAGCGCAGTTCGGGGTGGGTCGATGAAAGTTCCATTGTCATGGGTCCGAGATTTCGTACCGCTTCCAGAATCATTAAACCCAAGTGAGATTGTCGAAAAACTAGTGGGTCTTGGCTTTGAAGTTGAAGGCGTTCAGGATCTGCGACAAGAGATTCAAGGACCAATTCAAATTGCTGAAGTTCTTGAGATCGAAGAGATATCCGGTCAAAAGAAACCGATCAGATATGTAAAGGTTGCTGCGCTCGAGGAACGTTTTGTCATTTGTGGCGCCCAGAATTTCTCCGTGGGAGATTTCGTTGTCCTGGCGCTACCCGGCTCTGTTCTTCCGGGAAACTTTGCGATATCTGCTCGCCAAACGTATGGCAAGACTAGTAACGGCATGATTTGCAGCGCACGTGAACTTGGCATGGGCGATGATCACAGTG
>CAZZFG010000100.1:0-3668 GCA_964653345.1 uncultured Bifidobacterium sp.
GCTGCATCAAACCCTTCAACGTCAGCGGTGGGATCAGCCTCGGCATAACCGAGGGCTTGCGCCTCTTTCAACGCAACTGCAAAAGAAATTCCTTGATCAGCCATCTTGCTGAGAATGAAATTTGTCGTGCCATTGACGATTCCCATGACGCGCAGTACATGATCTCCTGCAAGTGAATCGCGAAGTGGGCGAATGATAGGAATTGCACCGGCTACCGCAGCTTCGAAATATAGATCGACATTGTTCTTTGCTGCGGCTTCAAATAACTCTCCACCATGTTGTGCAAGAAGTGCCTTGTTTGCAGTGACAACTGATTTGCCAGAATTAAGCGCTGCGAGAATGAGTGTGCGCGCAGGCTCGATGCCACCGATAACCTCGATGATGACATCGATATTTGGGTCGTTGACTACCGCCGTGGCATCTGTGGTCACTTTTACGCCGGCTTGATCAAGTTCGGGACGAGCTTTCTTTCCATCGTTGACGGCCACTGCGACCAATTCGAGATTCGCACCTGCACGAGCGGCAAGATCATCGTGGCCTGCGAGCAGCTGGGCGGCGACGCTACTTCCTACAGAGCCAGCGCCAAGCAGCCCGACAGATATCGAGCGCGCTACTTGTTCGTTTCCCACTGGCTAACTCTCCCACATAGGGCGGCTCTCACGATGAACCCGACGAGTTAACCCTCCTCCAGCGCCAGCAAATCGGAGATTTTCTCGCGCCGAATGATGGTTCGTGCAGATCCATCGCGGACAACAACAACTGGTGGGCGGAGAATGTGGTTGTAATTACTCGCCATGCTTCTGCCGTACGCCCCAGTGGCAGGAATTGCCAGGATGTCGCCAGGCACAATGTCGCTTGGTAGCGCAATCTGGCGAATCACGATATCTCCACTCTCGCAATGCTTACCAACAACTCGACTATCCGTTGTCGGTGCATTTGAACTCCGATTAGCAACGAGCGCTGAGTACTCCGCTCCATATAGCGAGGGGCGAAGGTTGTCACTCATGCCACCATCAACAGAGATATACGTTCGAGTCTTTCCATCTTCCAGCAATACATCTTTGACTGTTCCTACCTGATACAAAGTAACCATCGCAGGACCGGCAATTGCTCTTCCAGGCTCAATGGCAATTGATGGAATCTCGATCTCATATTTTGCGCACTGGTCAGTCAGCGCAGTGTGAATTCTCTTGAGCACGCTCTCAATATCCATCGGATCATCTGAGTCCACGTACGCAATCCCAAAGCCACCACCAAAATCTAAATGGTGCAGCTGCACATTCTGACTCTTCTTAACATCCGCGATGAACTTCACTAAGCGCTCAACTGCGAGAATGAAGCCAGCTTCATCAAATATCTGGGACCCGATGTGGCAGTGCACGCCCTCTAAGTTAATGTGCTCAGCATTCAGAGCCGTCACCGCAGCTAACATCGCCGCTCCGCTTGCGATTGAGAATCCAAATTTCACATCTTCATGAGCCGTGGCAATCGATTCATGTGTGTGCGCTGATATTCCCGGAGTTAATCGAAGGAGAACTGACTGCTTCTTTCCCAAAGATCCTGCTATTGAATTGATGCGGTCAAGTTCGATGAGTGAATCAGCGACGATAAAACGAACTCCTACTTTTATAGCTTCTTCAATCTCTGCTACTGACTTGTTATTTCCATGTACCTCGATGCGATCAGTCGGGAATTTTGCCGCTAGGGCAACTGCCAACTCACCTCCGGTGCATACATCAAGATTCAAGCCATCCTCGGCCAACCATTTGGAAGTCGCTATAGAGGTAAACGCTTTGCTTGCGTAATACACCTTTGCCGTGGCGCCAAAGATCTCTTCAACTGCGTTTCGGAATTTCACAGCTCGAGCTCGAAAATCAGTTTCATCAAGAACGAATACTGGTGTACCAAAACGCGCCACTAATTCCGAGACTGAAATTCCACCTAGCGATAGTTCGCCACTTTTACCTTCAGTTCGCGCTGTGGCAGGCCAAATAGCTGGATTCAATCGAGATGAAATATTGGCCATTACATTCGCTCCGGTGCCGTTACGCCAAGGAGGGCTAATCCGTTGGCGAGTAGTTGTCTGGTTGCAGAGCAGAGTAGCGCGCGAGAAGTGTGCAGCGCGCCGGCTTTTTCATCCCCCATAGGCAGCACCCGACAATCGTTGTAGAACCGGTGATAAAGCCCTGCAACTTCTTCGAGATAGCGAGCGACTTTGTGTGGCCCCCGCACCTGCGCAGCTGCCAGAACTATCTGCGGGAATTGGGCTATCGCTCCTGCAAGTTCATTCTCGCGTTCGTGGATAAGTAACTCTTCTTGGAAATCATTGAGATTGGTGGAAACGCCAAGCTCGGCTGCATTCCGTAGCAGCGCGCTGATTCGCGCATGCGCATACTGCACGTAATAAACCGGATTATCGTTCGAATGCTTTTTCATCAGATCGACATCAAGCGTTAACGGAGTATCCGTTGGATATCTGCTCAGCGTGTAACGAGCTGCATCAACTCCGACCTTCTCGACCAATTCCTCTAAAGTGATGATGGTGCCAGCTCGCTTAGAGAGCTTAACCTCTTCACCATTCTCGAAAATCTTCACCATTTGGCCAATGAGAACTTCGATGTTCTTATCTGGATCATCACCGGCACATGCCACAAGCGCTTTAAGTCTGCCTACATATCCATGATGATCTGCGCCGAGCAGGTAAATACATAAATCGAAACCACGTGAACGCTTATCAAGATAGTAAGCCGTATCAGAGGTGAAGTACGTCAGTTCGCCATCGGCTTTAACCAATACGCGATCTTTATCGTCACCAAAATCTGTTGTCCGTAACCATGTTGCGCCATCTGCTTTGAATATGTGGCCTTTATCTTCTAGGCGCTGTGCGACAGTTGCAACGGCACCCGAATCGTGTAGCGATTTTTCAGAGTACCAAACATCAAAATGGGTACCGAAGGTATCTAGCACTCGCTTCTGCTGTGCTAGCTGAAGTCGGTAGCCTGCATCTCTGAATGCGGCGAGCGCACTATCACCACTCTTATCCATGATTGTCGAATCTTCAGCGACAATCTCTCGAGCAAGATCTTGAATGTAAGCGCCGTGATATCCATTTTCTGGCGTAGGTGAACCGTGAGCAGCTGCATGAAGAGAGGCTGCGAAGAGATCCATTTGCGTGCCACGGTCGTTGATATAAAACTCGCGCGTGACTTTCGCGCCGGCAGCAATCAACACACGTGCGATGGAATCACCTACTGCTGCCCACCTGGTATGGCCAAGATGTAATGGGCCAGTCGGATTTGCACTGATGAACTCCAAATTGATGCGCAGACCAGCAAGGGCACTGCCGTGACCATACTTCGCACCTTGCGAAAGTACTTCGCGAACGATTGCACTCTGCGCTCCTTGCGCCAACGTAATGTTGATAAAGCCAGGGCCTGCAACATCCACTTTTGCAATTCCGGGTATCGCTCCAAAGATTGGGGCGACTAAAGCAGCCAAATCGCGCGGGTTTCTTCCCGCGGCCTTGGCCAATTGGAGCGCTATCGAAGTGGCATAGTCACCATGCTCGCGATTCTTTGGCCGCTCCAGGGGAATCTGCGCCGGTACCGGCCCGATATCAAGGCCCGAGCGGGCAAGCTCCGCTGATAAGACCTGGGCTAGCTCCTCTG
>CAZZFG010000101.1:0-1320 GCA_964653345.1 uncultured Bifidobacterium sp.
CGATCTGTGATGTCATCCGCCTCAAGGGGAGTGGACATTATCAAGAGACCGTTCCTGTGTTGGATAGCAAAGGTCATTTAGTCCCAACCGATGTTGAACGCGACATGGAAGTGGATATCGCCTTGCGTTGGGGTGAGGGATACGACGCCACGCTCCGTTCATTCGTCAACATCATCTCCACCTCAAAGGGCGGAACCCATGTCACTGGTTTCGAACGAGGAATCACCAAGGTCGTCAGCGATACCTTGAAGTCCTCACGAATCACCAAAGCTAGCGACCCGGACATCATTAAAGATGATGTGTTAGAAGGTCTGACTGCGGTAGTGACTGTACGTATGTCGGAGCCGCAATTCGAGGGGCAAACGAAAGAGATTCTCGGCACGGCAGCAGCTACCAAAATCGTGCAGAACGTCGTCAACACCGAGCTCACTCGTTACTTCAACTCGCGCGGCACCAAGGCGCAATCGCGGTTATTGCTTGAGAAGATTGCTGGCGCTGCAAAAACGCGCGTCTCGGTTCGCGCACATAAAGATATTCAGCGAAGAAAGAATGCCCTGGAGTCCTCTTCACTTCCCGCAAAGCTCTCTGATTGTCGTTCCGATGACGTCGAGCACACTGAACTTTTCATTGTTGAAGGTGATTCAGCTCTAGGCACCGCTAAATCTGCGCGAAACTCGGAGTATCAAGCCCTCTTGCCGATCCGAGGAAAGATTCTTAACGTTCAGAAAGCCTCACTCTCTGCGATGCTAGATAACTCTGAGTGTGCCTCGATTATTCAAGTCATCGGAGCAGGTTCAGGCCGATCATTTACTCTTGAGGAGGCTCGTTATGGTCGGATCATTCTTATGTCGGACGCTGATGTCGATGGCGCGCATATTCGATGTTTAATCCTGACCTTGCTCTTTAAATATATGCGCCCCCTTATTGAAGATGGTCGTGTGTTCGCAGCAGTTCCGCCGCTGCATCGCATCGAGATTTCTGGCGCGAAGAAAGGCGATTTCCACTACACCTACTCTGATGATGAGATGAAGAAATATCTCGCCTCGCTGACGAAGTCGGGCAAGAAGTGGCGCGAACCGATTCAACGCTATAAAGGTCTCGGAGAGATGGATGCTGAGCAACTTCGCGAGACAACAATGGACCCAGAGAAACGAACGCTCCGTCGAATTACCATCAAAGATGGCGTTCATGCCGAAAAAATCTTCGAACTTTTGATGGGTAACGAAGTAGCGCCCCGACGCGATTTCATTGGGACTAATCAGATTGACCTTGAACGAATCGATCTCTAGTGATCGAGGTTCATCGCCATCCAGAGCAAAG
>CAZZFG010000101.1:1420-3649 GCA_964653345.1 uncultured Bifidobacterium sp.
CATCGTGCAAGCGACCTATCAAAAGTTGTTTGGGCTTCAACCGTTGGTTCAGTCCTTGGGCCAAATCTCATGGAACCTGCAGGGGAGATGGCGCTTGCTGTAGGACTTCCCAAATTAGTTGGTCCATACATAGTGGCAATCGTGATGCTCTTCTCTGCCGCAACGCTCATCACGCTCTTGCTCAAGCCTGATCCATTTCTACTCGCTCGAGAAGAACGTGGTGAAGTGTACAAGCGGGAGAAGCGAGCATTCCGGAAAGCATTCAGCACTATTCGTTCGATACCGCGGGCTTGGCTTGCGCTCCATGCAATCGTCATCGGTCACATCACAATGGTGACCATCATGGTAATGACGCCAGTACATATGGCACATGTAGATGTCTCATTACGACTAATTGGACTAGTGATTAGCGTTCACGTCCTGGGCATGTATGCGCTCTCGCCAGTTGTCGGAAAAGTAGTCGATAAAATCGGTCGTATAAAGACGATCATTGTTGGCGTTGTAATCTTGCTGACCAGCGCAATTATCTCGGGGCTTGCATATGCCGATGCGGTTGTGCAACTTGGTATTGGTCTCTTCTTGTTGGGCTTGGGCTGGTCCTGCACTCTCATCGCAGGTTCTACGCTCCTTGCCGAATCACTTCCAGATGAGATCAAAGCATCCGGTCAAGGCTTATCTGACCTTTCAATGAATGGCGGCGGCGCGCTCGGCGGTGCACTTGCTGGCGTGATTATCGCCTTCTCGAGTTATGGCTGGCTCTGCGCGATTATGGCGCTACCAGTGCTCTATCTCGGCGTTAAAGCTTGGCGATTGCGAGCTAGCTCGATTTAAAGAGGAAGGTTCGACGTGGTGTTGCGAACTTCTTCCCCTCTTCTTTGAGTTCAAGGGAAACTTGCGCTCGTATTGAGGCATCATCTTTCAACAGCGCAGTTAACGCTGCAATGGTTTTCTTCAATTCCTTCTCTTCGCCATCTAGTTCCAACTTGGAGAACTTAGTGAGTCGGCGCAACGGCATTTCAAGGATGTAGTTGGCTTGTATCTCAGAGAGCTTGAAGGTGCTCATCAATCCTGCACGCGCTGCCTCAGTGTCATCGCTTGCGCGGATGAGCTTGATGACTTTATCGATATCGATGATGGCCTTCAGTAAACCCTCGACGATATGGAGGCGATCTTTCGCTTTTTCACGACGGAATTTCGATCGGCGAGTGACTACTGTGATTCGGTGATCGATATAGACCTGGAGGAGTTCTTTAAGCGAAAGCGTCTTGGGTTGACCATTTACCAGCGCAACAGCGTTGATAGAGAAAGACTCTTCCATCGGCGTGAGGCGATAGAGGTTGGCAAGGATCTCTTCTGGGTCATAGCCAGTTTTCGCCTCTACGACAATCTTGGTGCCGTTCTTGCCGTCAGAGAGATCGATGATGTCTGAGATGCCTTGGATCTTCTTTGCCTTAACGAGATCTGCGATCTTTTCGACGACTTTTTCTGGCCCGACGTTAAATGGAAGCTCTGTGATGACGATGCCCTGTTTTCGTGCTGAGACCTTATCGACGAATGCCGTTGCTTGAACTTTGAATGCGCCCTTGCCTGTTTCGTACGCTTCAAGAATTCCTTCGGTATCAACGATCTTGCCACCAGTTGGGAAATCAGGGCCTGGCATATGTTTCATCAAGGCTTTGAGAGTGGCATTGGGGTTATCGATCAAATGACACGTGGCGGCGACTACCTCACCCACATTATGCGGCGCCATATTTGTTGCCATACCCACTGCGATTCCAGTCGCGCCATTTATTAATAAGTTTGGCAGCGCCGCAGGAAGCACGCGCGGTTCTTTCATCTGTCCGTCGTAATTCGATGCGAAGTCAACGGTGTCTTCGTCACTTTCTTCGACCATAGTGAGCGCAGCAGGTGCAAGGCGCGCCTCGGTGTATCGCATGGCAGCAGGACCAGCATCAAGGGAGCCGAAATTTCCATGGCCGTCGATTAACGTCAGACGCATCGAAAAACTCTGCGCCATTCGAACGAGTGCGTCATAAATCGCGCCATCACCATGTGGATGGAGCTTTCCCATTACCTCGCCAACAACGCGAGCGCTCTTGACATGCCCTTTCTCCGGGCGAAGCCCCATCTCCGACATTTGAAAGAGGATTCTCCGGTGCACTGGCTTTAAACCGTCGCGAGCATCAGGGAGCGCTCTGGAGTAAATGACCGAATAGGCATACTCCAAGA
>CAZZFG010000102.1:0-3606 GCA_964653345.1 uncultured Bifidobacterium sp.
GCAAATTGCTGCATTGATGCGTAGACCGAATAAGCAAGACCACGCTTCTCACGAACTTCTTGAAATAGCCGCGAAGACATGCCGCCACCTAATGCAGAGGTGAGCACCGAGAGCGCAAACCGACGTTCATCAGAGCGATCAATAGATGGAAAGCCAAGGAGAATGTTTGCCTGCTCGCTCTTTCGATAAATGAGCCCAATCTCGCCGCGACCACGCGCTTTGACTTTCGCTGTTGGGCGAAGCGCTGCTGGCTTAGCAGATGAATCAAGAAATCCGCCAAGCAATCGTGTGACCTGCTCGACCACTCGTTCATGACTGACATTTCCAGCAACGGCAACGACAAGATTCTCTGGTAAATATTTCTTCTTGTAGTAATCGTTGACTGAGCGGCGCGTCATATTGGTAATGGAATCAACCGTGCCGAGAATCGGGCGGCCGATCGGAGTATCGCCAAAAAGTGTTTCAGAGAATAAATCGTGAACCAAATCTCCTGGATCATCATCGCGCATCGCGATTTCTTCCAAAACGACAGTTCGCTCGGAATCTACATCTTCACTTCGAACAAGTGAGTCGCGAATCATGTCGCAAATAACTTCGGCCGCAATCGAGAAATCGGTATCAATCACCCGGGCATAGAAACAGGTGTACTCCTTGCCGGTGAAAGCATTCATTTCGCCGCCAACCGCATCAACCGCAGCGGAGATATCAAGAGCCGAACGGCTAGAGGTTCCCTTGAAGAGTAGATGTTCAAGGAAATGTGATGCACCTGCGACCGACGGACTCTCGTCACGCGACCCAACATTGGCCCAAATACCAAAAGCAACGCTACGAACGGTCGGGACTTCTTCCGTCACGATCCGAAGACCTGACGGAAGAACCGTCCGAGTGACCGTCATAGCGCGTGCTTTACTGGCTAATTATTCTGCGTTAGCAAGGACTGGTTCGAGAGAGAGCTTGCCCTTCTCGTCGATCTCACCGATGACTACTTCGATTTGATCGCCAACCTTCATGACATCTTCAATATTTTCGATGCGCTTGCCGCCATGCATCTTGCGAATTTGCGAGACGTGCAGGAGCCCATCTTTTCCTGGGTAAAGGGTGATGAAAGCACCGAAGTTAGCGATCTTTACAACGGTACCGTTGTACTTCTCGCCGACCGTTGGCACGTGTGGGTTGGCGATTGCCATGACGCGCGCCTTTGCCGCCTCGGCAGCAGACCCTTCGGTTGAACCAATGTAAATGGTTCCATCATCTTCAATAGAGATTTCTGCTCCAGTTTGATCTTGGATCTCATTGATGACTTTGCCCTTTGGCCCAATGACAGCGCCAATCTGATCAGGGTTGATCTTCACAGTGATGATGCGAGGTGCAAGCAAGCTCATCTCGTCTGGAGTGTCGATTGCGCTATTCATGATTCCAAGAATGGTTAGTCGCGCTTCCTTAGCTTGGAGAAGTGCGCCAGCAAGTACTGATGCTGGAATACCGTCGAGCTTGGTATCTAATTGAAGCGCAGTAACGAATTCTTTCGTTCCGGCTACCTTGAAATCCATATCTCCAAAGGCATCTTCAGCGCCGAGGATGTCCGTGATTGCCACGTACTCGGTCTTGCCATCTACCTCATCAGAGATCAATCCCATTGCAATTCCTGCAACCGGCGCCTTGAGTGGAACACCAGCGTTGAGCAGTGCGAGAGTTGAGGCGCAAACCGAACCCATGGATGTTGATCCATTAGAGCCAAGAGCCTCTGACACCTGTCGAATTGCATAGGGGAATTCTTCACGTGATGGAAGGACAGGAAGGAGCGCACGCTCGGCGAGCGCACCATGTCCGATTTCGCGACGCTTTGGTGAACCAACGCGTCCAGTCTCACCAGTTGAATATGGTGGGAAGTTGTAATTGTGCATATAACGCTTGGTTGTCTCTGGATTGAGAGTGTCGAGCTGTTGCTCCATCTTCAACATGTTCAAGGTGGTGATTCCCATAATTTGAGTCTCGCCACGCTCGAAGAGAGCAGAACCGTGAACGCGGGGAACTACCTCAACCTCGGCAGTGATTGGACGGATATCGCGCGGACCGCGGCCATCGATTCGAATCTTCTCGCGAAGTACGCGCTCTCGAACCAACTTCTTTTGAAGTGATTTGAACGCAGCCTTAACTTCCTTTTCGCGCCCTTCGAACTCTGTCGCAAGATCTTCCATAACGCTTGCTTGGATCGAATCTAACTTCTCTTCACGATCAGCCTTGGAAACTATAGCGAGCGCCTTTGCAGTCTCATCTTTGACCTTCTTTGCGACCGCTTCTGCAGCATCGCTTTGGTAATCAAGGAAGACTGGGAATTCAGCAGTCGGCTTTGCTGCGACCTTTGCTAATTCAATCTGCGCTTCGCAGAGTGCACGGATGAAAGGTTTCGCTGCATCAAGTCCTGCACCGACAATCTCTTCGGTAGGTGCTTGCGCGCCGCCCTTGATGAGATCGATTGTGCGCGTGGTGGCCTCAGCTTCAACCATCATGATTGCAACATCATCGCTAGCAATACGTCCAGCAACGACCATGTCGAAGACTGCGCGCTCGAGCTCAGCGTGTGATGGGAATGCGACCCATTGACCATCGATGAGCGCAATACGTACGCCGCCGATTGGGCCAGAGAATGGCAAGCCAGCAAGTTGTGTTGACATCGATGCTGCATTGATTGCGACGACGTCGTAGAGGTGAGTTGGGTTGAGTGAAAGTACGGTAACGACGATTTGAACTTCGTTACGAAGGCCCTTCACGAATGATGGTCGTAGTGGTCGATCGATCAGACGGCAGGTGAGGATTGCATCTTCACTTGGTCGTCCTTCGCGACGGAAGAAGGATCCTGGAATGCGGCCAACCGCATACATTCGCTCTTCTACATCCACTGTAAGTGGGAAGAAATCGAATTGATCTTTTGGATTCTTGGATGCAGTAGTTGCTGAGAGCAACATGGTGTCTTCGTCGAGAGTTACGACCGCAGAACCTGCTGCTTGACGAGCAAGGCGCCCGGTTTCGAAGCGGATAATCCGCTTTCCAAATTTTCCGTTATCGATTACTGCTTCTGATGAATGAACTGTTGTGTCGTGACCCGACATGGGTCGTCTCCATATCTCGCGATTTACTTTCGCTACCTGCGATGGAGATCATCGATCGAAGCTGTCGGTTTACTGTAGGTATCCGAGAGCCACTACCGAGGACCCCAACCTATTGAGCGAGGGTTCGCGCCTAGTTTTTTATTTCTGTTTTTGTTATCGGCGCAGGCTAAGGCGATCAACGATTGAGCGGTAACGCTCGATGTCGACCTTTTCCAAATATTGAAGCAAGCGGCGGCGACGTCCAACTAAAAGCAAAAGTCCTCGACGACCATGATGGTCGTTTGCATTACTCTTCAAATGCTCAGTGAGGTCACTGATGCGCTGCGAGAGCATCGCAATCTGTGATTCCGGGCTGCCGGTGTCTACAGCAGAGTTGCCATAGGTGGAGATAATCTCCTTCTTCTTCGCCGGAGCTAAAGCCATGGTTTCGTTCTCACTTTCATTCCTATTAGCCGGTGTATGCCGTGCTTACGCCAATGTTGGCGCCAGATTGAGG
>CAZZFG010000103.1:0-3554 GCA_964653345.1 uncultured Bifidobacterium sp.
TTCATTGTTGCCATTAGAACGCACCTCCACGAGCTCCACCTAGTTCATACGCTGATTCAGCATGCTCGGATAGATCGATACCTTTCGCTTCTGCTTCGGTAGCAATTCTGAAGCCAATTGTCTTATCGATGATCTTCGCAATGATGTACGTGACAATAAATGAATAAGCCAAGACAGCAACGCTGGCGATGATTTGGCGATTGAGCTGATCAAAGCCACCACCAAAGAGCAGGCCATTAACGCCCGCTGGCGCATCGGCGGTTGCAAAGACTCCCACGAGAATTGAGCCAGCAAGTCCACCGACAAGGTGTACGCCGACGACATCGAGTGAATCGTCATAACCCAGCTTGTACTTCAAGCCAACGGCGAGCGCGCAGAGCGCGCCAGCTATCGCACCAAGCGCGATCGCGCCAAGCGGATTCACTGCAGAGCACGAAGGCGTGATGGCGACCAAACCTGCCACGACACCAGATGCTGCGCCCAGGCTCGTTGCTCGACCATCGCGAATCTTCTCGACTATCAACCATGCGAGCATCGCTGCACCAGTTGCAACAAATGTATTGAGGAAGGTGATTCCTGCTGTCGCATTAGAAGCAACCGCTGATCCCGCGTTAAATCCGAACCAACCGAACCACAGTAAGCCAGCGCCAATCATGACTAGCGTCAGGTTGTGCGGCTTAAAGCCCTCACGTCCGAAACCAACGCGCTTGCCGATCACAAGTGCAGCAGCGAGTCCTGCGATACCGGCGTTGATGTGTACGGCAGTACCACCTGCGAAGTCGATTGCCTTTAATTGATTAGCAATCCATCCACCGGGATCCTTATCACCACTATCGAAATCAAATACCCAGTGTGCGACCGGGAAGTACACCACAGTAGACCAGACGATTACGAAAACGATCCAACCACCGAACTTCGTCCGATCAGCAATCGCGCCAGAAATTAGCGCCACCGTAATAATTGCGAACATCGCTTGGAATGCGATGAAGACTGAGGTAGGGATAGTGCCGAAGAATGAATCGGGCGCAATCTCTTTCGTGAGTCCGAACATCTGGAAGGGATCACCGAGTAATCCGCCACCAAGGTCTTTTCCAAAAGCCATCGAATATCCGTAGAGAACCCATAAGACCGAGACAATTCCCATGGAGATAAACGACATCATCATCATGTTCAAGACGCCTTTGGCTCGAACCATTCCACCATAAAAGAGAGCAAGCCCTGGGGTCATCAAAAGCACCAAGGCACAACTCATTAACATCCAGGCGGTATCGCCCGAATTGAGTACCGTTTCACTCATTTCATTACTCCCACTCTATTTACTCGCGTTTACTCGCCATCACCTGAGTTGCAGGTGGGGTAACTATGAAGGGGTCGTACGTCAACGGGGTTAGTGGCAGGTTTCGAGTTGATAAACAATCCTGAGCTTCTGTAACGCGAATGTTTCCGCCGGAGCTACTGGTTGAGCAGGCCTGCGATATACCCCTCCGGCGAGAAAGGTGCGAAGTCGCCTACCCCTTCACCTGTGCCGACAAATTTGATGGGTATCTCGAGCGAACGTTCGATCGCCAGGGCGGAGCCGCCACGAGTAGAGCCATCGAGCTTTGTTAACACAAGCCCGGTTACCTCGACAGCAGCGGTGAAGTTCTCCGCCTGTGCCAACGCATTCTGACCAGTGCTGCCATCGAGCACTAAAAGCACTTCAGCGACCGGCGCACGCTTCTCGACCACTCGACGGATTTTGCCGAGTTGATCCATCAGCCCTTCCTTCGTGTGTAGCCGCCCTGCGGTGTCGATGAGTACGAAATCAGCGCCGCGCTCAAGGGCTTGGCCGACGCCATCAAAGGCAACTGCGGCAGGGTCTGCACCATCCTTGCCTCCGAAACAGATCAGGCTTGAGCGCGCCGCCCAAGTCTCTAACTGTTCTCGAGCAGCCGCGCGAAATGTATCTGCGGCAACAACGACTACCGACTTACCTTCAGCAGCAAGGAGTGCGCCAAGTTTTCCGACGCTTGTTGTCTTCCCGCTGCCATTCACCCCAACGATAAGAATCACTGTCGGCCCGGCGCTTGCGAGGTTCAACGTGCGCTCTTTTGCTACGAGAAGTTGCTCAAGCGCGTCATGAAGCGAGAGCTTCTTATCGGCTTTGAGTTGCTGCGCCACCTCGTGCGCAAGAGTTGGACCTAAATCAGCGCCGATCAGAGTGCTCTCAAGGTCATCCCAATCAATGTGGCCACGCTCATGCGATGGGCTCTCTTGCGTACGCTTAAAGAGCGAACTGAACTTAGAGAAGAGCGCCACTAGGCGTTCTCTACTTCTCGAATTCGTTGCGAAATGACTTCAGTCACCCCGTCGCCACGCATGGTCACGCCGTAGAGCGAATCCGCAATTTCCATCGTACGTTTCTGGTGAGTGACGATGATCAGCTGTGAGTCAGCGCGCAATTCAGCGAGTACTTCAAGAAGGCGTCCTAAGTTCACATCATCAAGGGCTGCCTCAACCTCGTCGAGAACGTAGAACGGACTTGGTCGTGCCTTAAAAATTGCCACGAGAAGCGCAACCGCGGTGAGCGAACGTTCGCCACCAGAGAGGAGTGAGAGTCGTTTAACGCGTTTACCTGGAGGACGCGCTTCGACATCAACGCCAGTGGTCAGCCAATCTTCAGGGTTAGTAAGAATCAACCGGCCATCTCCACCAGGGAAGAGTCGGGGGAAAATCTCACCAAATGCCTTGGCGGTATCGCGATATGCCTCTTTGAAAATAGTCTCTACTCGCTCATCAACCTCTCGAACAATTTCGAGCAAGTCGCGGCGGGTATTTTTCAAATCCTCTAATTGGTCAGCCAGATATTTCGCCCGCTCCTCGAGCGCTGAGAACTCTTCGAGCGCGAGTGGGTTGATCTTTCCTAGCAGCGCAAGTGAGCGCTCTGCGGCGGCCAGACGTTTTTCTTGCTGATCGCGACGGTACGGAATGACTTCGGTTGAGATTACTTGCCCATCATCATCCAATACAAAGGTTGGTACATCATTTGTCGGTCCATATTCAGCAATTAACGTTGCGGTATCTAGACCAAACTCGGTCGCGATCTTCTCCTCGAGTTGCTCTATGCGCATGCGCTGTTCGGCGCGGGCAATCTCATCTTTATGGACGCTATCTGTGAGCTGTTCCATTTCGGCGGTGAGCTCACGATTCTTTGATCGCACCGCAAGGATCTCACCTTCGCGTTCGGTTCGAGCCGCTTCGAGCGCGCTACGTTCTGCCATCGCTTTAGTAATGGATACTTCGATTTGAATCAACGCGTCATAAGCAATTTCTGCAAGGCGCTGCGCCACGACTGCCGCATGTGCGCGAGCTTCCCGTTTGGCTACCGCCCGCACGCGAGAGTCTCTTTCATTCTGCGCACCGCGTTCGAGTGCGGCCGCGCGCTCTCCCATTGCATTCGCCCGTTCCTCACTCGTTCGCAAAGTGAGCCGCGCTTCCATTTCAACAGTCCGGGCGAGTGAGACGCGCTCTCGTAATTGATCGACAGCAAAACTATCTGTCTCCACGACAGGTGC
>CAZZFG010000104.1:0-3530 GCA_964653345.1 uncultured Bifidobacterium sp.
GCTACGCCTTCAGGCGCGGCGATGATGCAGATGATGGTGATATCTGTTGCGCCACGTTCCAATAAATAATGCGTAGCAGAAATAAGAGTGCCGCCAGTTGCAAGCATCGGATCAAGGATGTAGCACTGTCGTCCGGAGAGATCGTCAGGGAGTCGATTGGCATATGTTGATGCGGTGAGCGTTTTCTCATCTCGGACCATCCCAAGAAAGCCCACCTCTGCCGAAGGAATCAGCCTGGTCATGCCCTCTAACATGCCAAGTCCGGCGCGCAATATCGGTACGACAATTGGGCGCGGTTTGGATAAATGCACACCAGTCATAGGCGCTACTGGGGTCTCGATACTTGCTTTCTCAGTTCGAATCTCTCGTGTGGCTTCGTAAGCCAACAGCATCACCAACTCTTCAGTGAGATGACGGAAGGTGGGCGAATCTGTGTTCTTGTCGCGCAGTAGCGTTAATTTGTGGGCGATTAGTGGATGATTAGCCACGTGAGTCTTCATAACGATGAGTTTATAACAGCAGGGATGGAGATTGCGCTCGCCGCAGCAGAAAAAGCTTGGCGTGAGCATGGCGATGTGCCGGTAGGTGCTGTGATTCTCGACCCGAATGGCGCTCTCATCGCAACGGGAGTGAACAGAAGGGAGCTCGAACACGATCCAACAGCGCATGCAGAAGTCGTGGCAATACGTGCAGCGGGAGAGAGATTAGATAACTGGCGTCTTGATGGTTGCACATTGGTCGTCACACTTGAACCATGTGCAATGTGCGCAGGTGCGATATTGCAATCACGAATCTCACGTTTAGTCTTTGGCGCTTGGGATGAAAAAGGTGGCGCAGTTGGTTCAGTCGTTGATCTCATTAGAGACCCAAGAGCGTTATCTAAAGTTGAGGTGATTGGCGGCGTTTTTGCGGAACGTTCAAGCGCGCTATTGAAAGAGTTCTTTTCTGACTCCCGCTAACCGTTTTTAATTTGAATAAGGTATCGTTAAGAACGGTGGCGTGTCTGAGCGGCCTAAAGAGCACGCCTCGAAAGCGTGTGTGGGGGAAACTCCACCGTGGGTTCAAATCCCACCGCCACCGCCAGTACGAGATGTAGTTTTAGATGATGATTTCGTAAGAGGGATTGAGGATTGTTAACTTTCCATCCTCTTCGCCAACCATTCCTTCAGCACGCAACGTGGTGCCAACTTCAAGACCAGCAATCTCACGTCGCCCAATGAATTGCAGTCGTACACCGCCGGTTTCATCCCAAATTTCGATCTCAACTAGCGGTGAAGATTTCTTCGGTGCAACACGGATTCCAGTAACTCTGCCAACAACTTCAGCGCGCTTACGCCATTGGATATCACCAATCTTCGTAGCGCTCTTGGCGTAGTGGCCAACTGGTTCATAAACAGGTGATTCAAATTCTGGTTTCGTCGGAGCACGAGTCGCACTTGGTAGCGCACTCTCTTCGGTCGGCACCAATTTCACTTTTCCATCGAGAATCTTCTCGACATCGAATGGCACGATTGTTGCAACAACCCGCTCTAGTTGAGCGATAGCGCTCGCAATACTTTCTGCTGTTTGATCGTGAAGTAAGCGGCCTAGGAAGCGCGAATAGGATCGACGTGGCAACAATAATGTGAGCTCAACATCTGGAGCTTCAGTTTCCCGAAGTGAGTATTCGATAGCTGCATTTGTTAACCGTCGATCTGGACAATCGATCAATTCCAGGGTGATTCCATCAAAGGCACCGTACTTATCCCACGCCTCACGAATCTCATCTGCTTTTCGATCATCAATCACAAAGTGGACGGCGCTTAGTTTTCGAGGTTTCAGGCTTCGCGCGTACCGAATCGCGCCAATCGTTGCTAGGTCGACATCATCAATCAAAACAGCGACATCATGGCGCGTGATATTCGCACTCTTGCCGCCCTGCGGAGAGATATCTAGAACGTTCTCTTCGGCTCGATAACGCTTATTCAACCGGACTAATCCCATAACCATAAATGGAGCGACAACTACAACAACCCACGCACCTGCCGTGAACTTCACTACGGCGAAGATGATGACGACGACAAGGGAGATGGAGCCCGATAACAAGTGGATTCCAAATCGTAACCGCCACTTATCGCCACGATGGGTATGCGTATGTTTAGCCATTCCTAAACCGGTCAAGGTAAATGCAGTGAATACGCCAATCGCGTAATAAGCCACGAGATGTTCGACTGACGAGCGAGTTACGAGAACGAGAAGTGATGCGAAGAAGACCAAGACCAAGATTCCGTTAGAGAAGTTGAGGCGGTGCCCACGTTTTGCAAGCCAACGTGGCAAGAATCCATCAGAGGCCACGAAGTTCACCAGAATCGGGAAAGCCGAGAATGTTGTGTTCGCGCCAGCGAAGAGGATGAGCATCGTCGCTGCCTGGACGAGGATAAAGAAGATATTTCCAATGGCGCCATCGCCAAGAATTGTTCTAGCGATCTGAGAGATAACTGTTGGAGTTCCACTTTCGTAAGGAAGTGCATAGATCCGATGGGCAAACCATGAGACGCCGAGAACAAGTGAACCCAAGATGCAACTCATCACGATGAGTGTGCGTCGCGCATTGACGTGTTCCGGTGTTTTAAAAAGCATTACGCCATCAGAGATTGCTTCAAGACCAGTCAGAGATGAACCACCATTGGCGAATGCTCGAAGCAGCGTGAATATTGCCGCAAAGGTGAGCAAGCCATGTTCTGAACCGATTGGGACAGCGCCTTCAACATCGGTGCTGAGCGTGGGGAGCGTTCCCACGATGTCTCGATAGATTCCAACACCAAAGACAATTGCCATAGCCCCGACGAAGAAATAAGTAGGAAGTGCAAAGGCTTTTCCAGCCTCTTTCACACCACGCAAATTTCCGTAGGTGAGCAACACAATGACCACAAGTGTCATCTGTACTTTCCATGGCGCGAGTTCGGGGAAAGTCGAGACGATTGCAGCAACGCCAGCAGCAGATTGAATCGCTAGCGTCACGACGTAATCCAAAATCAATGCCACAGCGGCAATTTGCGCAACAACTGGGCCAAAATTTCGCCGCGAGACAAAGTACGCGCCGCCAGTCTTTGAGTAAACCGAGATAACGTTGTGATACGAGAGCGTAACGATTAGGAGAATGACGAGAACTACCGCAGTCATAGGCATCAACATGGTGAATGCTGCGAGGCCAAATGCAGGTAATAACGCAATAAGGATCTGCTCGCTGCCGTAGGCAGAGGAGGAGATGCAATCTGAGGAGAGGATTCCTAACGCATATCTTTTTGAGAGCCTTTGGTGACTTAACGTATGGCGGTTAAGCGGTGCGCCAAGGAGCTTTCGTTTGATGGTGTAGAGGAGCGGGTCTTTTGGGTGGACATGCTCTGCCATGACCGATGGTTTAGGAGCGTCATCTCGCCATGCAGTTGCCACGACTACCGCTCTCTCTCATGCGCACGAATACCTGTGATGCCTGTATATATAGTAGAGAACCTTCCGCGGAGGATAAGAGATTTGAACTCTTGAAGGGT
>CAZZFG010000105.1:0-3498 GCA_964653345.1 uncultured Bifidobacterium sp.
TATACGTTGGGCAAGATAGTTAATGACTACAACCCAACTGGCGTGGGTGAAAATGAGTGGAACGATTTCATTATGAATATCGTTGACCACACATTTATGTCGCAGGATTAACGTCAGAGGATTACCTAGATATCGTGCAATCGCAGCGCAAGCCACAGCTCACACTTCTCCGTTCTGCGCCTGCTCGCCCGATTACATTCGATGATGACCAGAAAGCAGTAATTTCTCATCGTGGCTCACCTCTTGTCGTACTTGGTGGGCCGGGGGTCGGAAAGAGCGCCACATTGGTGGCTAAGGTCCGCAGCTACCTGGCAGAGGGGATAAATCCAGATCAAATCCTGGTCCTCACCTACGACCGCCATCGGGCCAGCGAGTTAAATGACCAGATATTTTCAGGTTCCGAACGCTCCAATTCAGGCTCGCTAGTTAAGACATTTCCAGCCCTAGCCTTCGCCATTCTTCGCCTCCACCGCGCACGCGAGGGGAAGGCTCCACCCCGGCTTTTCTCAGGGCCAGAGCAGGATTACTTCATCCGCGAGCTCCTTGCCGGAGCCTCCGATGCCAACCTTTATCGCTGGCCCGCGCAGGTAATCAACGCCTCGCACACTGGAGCTTTTGCCCGTGAACTTCGCGATCTCATCTCGCGCGCAACTGAGCACGGCATAACTCCACAAGAACTCTTAGCTTTAAGTAAGAGCGAGAAATTCCCGCTTTGGGAAGCGGCGAGTAATTTCTTTGCGAATTATCGAGAGCTCTCTGGGTTAGATCACGAGAATGCATTTGATTCCAGCGAATTGATCTACCAAGCCACGATTGCGTTAGAGAACGATCGAGAATTTCGCGAAGATATCCGCTCGCGCCATAAAGTCATTCTTGTTGACGAATTCCACGAGAGCGACCTGGCCCACCGAAAACTCCTTAAAATCCTCTATTCTGACGAGCTAACGCTCTATGTCGATCCAGATAGTGCAATCGGGCGTTTCCGGGGCGCCGACCCCGAAAGTATTCCCACAATCATCGATAGCTATCTCGATTCCCGTGGGAAACCAGCAGCACAGATCACGTTAACCCGTGACTATCGCGCAACGAAAGCAATAACAGATCTTGCTATCTCAATCGCACAGGGATTTACCTTCTCGCGTATGAACGCACATCGGGTTCGAACGTCAGTTACACCAGCATCTGAAGAAAATGACATCACGCTTGCGCAATGCGAGAGCATCCATGATGAAGCACGTTTCATCGCGCAGAACTTTCAACGTAAACACCTGCACGAGGGAATCCCTTATGGCGAAATGGCCGTCATTATTCGCTCGCCCTCCACACGGGCAACCACGCTCCGGCGGGTATTCGCCTCGCTGAACATCCCGGTCCGTGAAGAGATTCAGAGTCTGCCGCTCAATAAACAGCCTGCAGTTGCCCCGCTAATAACCCTTGCTGCACTGGCTTTTTCGCTCGCCAATAAATCGCTCACAGTCGAGCGAGCTGAAGAACTCCTGCCAAATTCACTGATAGATGAGCTACTGCTCTCGCGCTACGGCGGGGCTGATTTCCTCACCCTCAAGCGAATCCGAGCCACGCTGATCAACGCGCGGCCGGCCGGAGATACCAGGACATCGCATCAGATCATTCGGGAATATCTCACTAGCTCGATCGCAGAATTGGATTGGAGCGAATTTGCGCCGATAAAGCGAATCTCTGATCTCATCGCTAGCGGCAGAAAAGCAGTTCGCCCGGGAGCAACCAGCGAAGATGTCCTCTGGGCCTTGTGGAGTAGCGCAAAAGATGATGCAGGAGCGCCCCTTGCGCAACGTTGGCAGCGCGATGCAATCGAAGGCGATGAGAGCGCTGATCGAGATCTCGATGGAGTCCTTGCGCTCTTTGAAGCAGCCGCTCGTTACGCCGATCAACGACCAGGAAATACCGGCGATGCATTTATCAAACAATTGATCTACGAATCCATTGCCAGCGACACTATCGCTGCGCGTGCACAACGCCCTGATGTCGTCAGCATCCTCACTACCCATGCAGCAAAGGGTCGGCAATGGTCTGTGGTTGCGGTTGCAGGAGTAGAAGAGGGCATCTGGCCCAACCTCACCCCTCGTGGTTCGCTCCTTGGAAGTGAACGTCTAGTCGAATCCCAACGCGCAGCAAGCGCAGCGGATCGAACGTCGCGGGAATATCAGCTTGCAGCGCTCTCTGCGCTAAAAGACGATGAAAGAAGGCTTTTTTACAATGCAATCACGCGTGCCCGCACCGCGCTCATCATTACAGCGACGGCAGGTGAAGAGGCTCGTCCCTCGCAATTCTTCAACGAGGTAGCCGAAATACTCGGAATAGATGAGGCGCAAACGACGGCAGCGCAGCGCGAGTTTTATCTCACTCCTGCTCGCTTAGTTGCAACGCTTCGTAAAGTGGCAGAAGGAAGCGACGATGCACAATCTCGGGAAGCGATTGCAATCCTTGCGCACCTGCACCAATCTGGGATTCGGGTAGCGAATCCTGATACCTGGTATGGCGCAAAAGAGATCTCCACCAGCGCTCCGTTATTTGGCGAATCCGAAACAATCCGACTCTCGCCAAGTTCGCTCGATACCCTCCATAAATGTCCACTCAAATGGGCGTTTGAGTTCACCGGTGGGCGCGATTCAGACTCCACCGCCCAGATCATCGGAACAACCTTCCATGCTCTAGCTGCAAAGTTAAAAGATGGTGCGACGCTCGCATCGCTCCAATCCGAGATGGAATCGCTCTGGCGCCAACTTAGTGATCAACTCGATTTAGGCAGTGGCTGGTCAGGTAAGGCAGAGCTCGATCGCGCCCTCGAGATGCTCGAAAAAGTCGTTGCTTATCACAACGGATCCGGACGGGAGCTCCTCGCCGTAGAGAAAGAATTCACCATTTCCATAGGAAAAATCACGCTTTCTGGGTCGGTCGATCGCCTCGAAGTCACCGCCGATGGCGAGTTATATGTCGTCGATTTGAAGACCAGCAAAACCGCAATCTCAAAACCAGAGGCAAAAGAACATCCGCAACTTGCCGTCTATCAATTGGCGATTAGTGAAGGCGCCTTCGCTGATCTCACCGAAAGTAAGAACTCTGCAGGTGCAGAGCTCTTCTACCCATCAGTGAATAAAGAGGGAGCGGTGCGGCCACAACCTCCAATGGCGGGTGCTGCAGTTCGAGAAGTAATCGAAAAAGATGGCGAAACTGTCGCTGCATCTCAATTTCTCGCCATCGATAACAAGCTCTGCGAATTTTGCGCGCTCCGCGCAAGTTGTCCAGTCCGTCCAGAAGGGCGGTCGTTGCGATGAGCGAGATTCTCTTCACCCCTCAGGCGATTGCCGCCATCCTTGGACAACATCCACCAACCGAAGAGCAAGAATTAATCATCACCTCGGATCACACTCGCCCCGCAGTCGTCATCGCAGGTGCAGGTTCTGGAAAAACTGAGACGATGAGCACGCGGTTGATTTATCTCATCGCCAATGGGTTGGT
>CAZZFG010000106.1:0-3491 GCA_964653345.1 uncultured Bifidobacterium sp.
CAAGATGCTCTGCAGCGGGAATCAACTCACGCTCGATATCGCGGACAACTAAGTTATAGAAGGATTGTTCAGAGACCAACCCCATGAAATTCCGCTTCTCGGCAGCTTGTTGCGCTTGCACCAAGTGCCATCCGGCGAAGTTCGAACTTCCGACGTAAATAACTTTTCCTTGTTGCACAAGAAGTTCCATCGCCTGCCAGATCTCTTCCCACGGCGTGGTCCGATCGATGTGGTGCATTTGGTAGAGGTCAATGTAATCAGTTTGCATACGCTTAAGGCTCGCATCGCATGCGCGCTTGATGTTGAGCGCAGAGAGCCATTTGTTATTTGGCCAGAGTGGAATATCACCAAAGCCGCTCATCTCACCGTAAAGCTTGGTCGCAAGGACTACCTTTTCGCGACGTCCGCCACCTTTGGCAAACCAACGACCCATGATCTCTTCGGTACGACCATGTTGCGGTGCGCCGTATCGATTAGCGGTATCGAAGAAGTTCAATCCGACATCGAGTGCGCGATCCATGATTGCGTGCGATGTGGGTTCATCTGTCTCTGGCCCAAAGTTCATGGTGCCGAGGCAGAGGCGGCTGACAGAAAGTCCGGTTCGTCCTAGATTCTTATATTCCATGTCATGAGCCTACTGATTTGGAGCGATTTAGAGAATCTCCGGGTGCGCCCTCAGCCGTCGTTCCCTATCCTAGGGGCATGCCGCCAGGTCAAATTTCCTTTGGATTTCGCGCGCCGTTTCGCTCTCGAGTAGGGCTACTCTCGGCCTTTACCCTCTTTCTTTCACTACTTATTGGATTCAGTGCACCGACTCATGCAATCGCATCTTCAAATGCAGGCAGTTTTCTCTTTGGCACGAGCACTGTTCTCGTCGAAGACATTGCACTTTGCACAAAGTACAAATATCCCTTCGATCCATCCACCAATGGTGGGTTCACGTGGAATCTGACTGGCTATGAAACCTGCCCCTCGGAGTCGCTCACCACTTCATCTCTGCCAGCGAGCCTGCACATTAAGTTTCGCATCCAATCGATTAATCCTGAAGAGTTTCTTGCCTCCTATGCCGATGCTTACATTTCTGATAGCAAAGGAGTGAGAGTCAACACTCCACGATGGGCGCCAACCCCACTGGTTGATCTGGACGGGCCATTTAATACGAGGGATGGCAGGTATTACGCGGCTTTCTCTATTGCAGATCCGAAGCTCTTTCCGGCTGGCACCTACTCACTAACTATTCAGTTTTGGAATGGCCAGTGGGTCAAACTCAATGGTCCTAATATTCAAGAGACTCCAAAGAGCTTTACACCTTTTAGTTTTACGATTGCGGGCGGACCAACTGCCACAATGCCAACGCCCGGAGCGACACCCTCTACTTCACCAGAAGCATCAACATGTGTTATTGATTCGGGGTATCTTGACTACGTAAATAAGAGCAAGCTTACTCTCGACACCATTTACAACAAGACTGCGGCAATCACCGATATTTCTGCTCCCGGTATGGCAGAACTCTTGAAGAGCTACAGTGACATAGTAGAACAAGAGAGTACTAATGTCCGAAATACAACCGCGAAATTTGATGCAATTTATAAAGGTAAGGGTTTGGAAAAATGCACTAGCTATCAAATTTTTTGGGACACTGCTAATTCGGTCCAAACCCAAGCTGCCAGCGTAAAGTCCTTTATCGATGCTAATTATGTGAAGGCAAAAGTGGCAAGCGGAGCGAGCACCGCCAATAAAGTCCAAACGGATTATTGCAATGATGCCGGTAATCGAATTCTTGCGGAAATCAAAAGTAGTTATGCCCTTATCGCAAAATATAATGAGAAGCTCAAAGGTCCATTTGACATGACGTCTGCTTCGGTAGTGGACATGTTGTCGAGTTGGTCTTTATCGCTCAACGCTGAATCTCAAGTCCTAGAGAAACACCGGTTATCACTGAAGTCGCTCGCAGTTCAAGATCCGGATTGTGGAGCCTATGCATCGGGCGTAACGCTGATTGATCAAGCCATGACGCAATACAAGATTGCCGCAAATGCTATTGATTCTTGGAATCAAAAAATAGATAAAAGTCGCATTAAGGAAGAAAATGCGAAAGAGGAAGTGCTTGCAGATGAGGATGGTGTCGAAGAGGATCCTGAAGGTACATTAACCGTCACCTATAGCTCCTCGCTGGCTCGCTTTATTCTTAGAGTTGAGAGTAACTTGCCTGAAGAGTCATTATCAGTTCGTGCGACAAAGCGTGGGGCAAAGTCGCTGAGATTCACGATCAATACCGATGAAGATGGCGTTGGGGGATTGCGGACTAGAACGAAACTATCTGGCTATACCTTGACCCTGCTATACGGGACCACAAAGCTCGATACATTCCGCGTCAAGTAACTAACGCCGCTTACCCATCGAAATCTGGGGCGGCCATTCCACCTCGGCGCCGAGCTCGTGCGCGACATCAAAAGCCCATCGTGGATGGCGCAAAAATGCTCGTGCTGCCATCACTGCATCGACTTTCCCTGAAGCCACTAATTCATTTGCAAACTCTGCCTCGTGAATCATGCCAACAGCATTAGTGGGGATTCCCACTTCTTTTTTGATTGCCTCAGCGAAAGGGACTTGATAACCAGGGGCGGGGGAGATTTGCTGTAGTTCAGAGAGCCCACCACTAGATACATCGATCAGATCCACGCCAATATGTTTAAGCACTCGAGCTAGATCAATAGATTGCGTTAAATCCCAACCACCATCAACCCAATCGGTTGCAGAGATCCGCACAAATAACGGCATCGAATCAGGGATTGCAGCTCGTACCGCATTGACAACCTGCACCAAGAAGCGGGTTCGATTCTCGAAATCACCGCCATATTCATCGGTGCGGTGGTTACTGATCGGTGAGAGGAATTGATGAATCAAATATCCATGGGCGGCATGTATCTCGACGACATCAAACCCAGCCGCGACAGCGCGCTCAGCCGCATCGGCAAATCCAGTGATCGTGCGCTTGATTTCATCGATACTCATCTCATGTGGAACGGGCATCTTGCCAAAGGCAATCGCGCTCGGCGCTGGAGCGCTCCAACCACCTTCTTCAATCGAAGCGAATGGATGATCTGCACCTGGTGGCATGGTCGAACCTTTACGACCCGCATGCGCTAATTGAATACCGATCTTTGTTCCCATCGCGTGTGCAAATTCGACGATAGGTTTGAGGGCATCACGTTGCTCGTCGTTCCATAAGCCAAGACAATTGATGCTGATTCGCCCTTCAGGAAGTACACCCGTTGCTTCCATCATGATCAAACCTGCGCCACCAGTGGTGAATGAACCGATATGCACGTGATGCCATTCGCGCGCAACGCCATCACCTGGCGCGGAGTATTGACACATCGGGCTGACCCATAAGCGATTTGCGAAAGTAACGCCGCGAAGTGTGAGCGGTGCGAAGAGCGGAACATTTTTATTGTCAGTCATAACGTGGCTGGGGACGGGATCGAACC
>CAZZFG010000107.1:0-3437 GCA_964653345.1 uncultured Bifidobacterium sp.
CCGGACTTCTCATAGCGATACACGGTTCCGAATTCGAAAAGTCGTAATGGAAGTTCGCGATAGGACCTGCCGCTCGATCGATAAATAAGATTATGGAAAGGACAATTCATCGGCTTCATATAGTAAGAAGCGCCCGCTCGCTTCACGGTGCCATCGCTATTTCGCTCTTCATCGAGAACCATTGGTGGGTACATGCCCTCGGCATACCACTCTAAGTGGCCCGAGGTTTCAAAAAGCGCAGCTTTGGTCAAATGCGGTGAGTAGACGAATTGATAATTTTCCTCTTCGTGACGCTTGCGTGAATAATCTTCCATCGCGCGGCGAATGATTCCACCTTTAGGGTGAAAGACCGCTAAACCTGAACCAATCTCTTCTGGAAACGAGAATAGGTCGAGTTCCACGCCAAGTCTTCGATGATCGCGCTTCTCTGCCTCTTCGAGAAAGTGCAGATGTTGATCGAGCTCTTCTTGGCTTGGCCATGCTGTTCCGTATATGCGTTGCAACATTGGATTCTTCTCAGAACCGCGCCAATAAGCGCCGGAAGAGCGCATAAGTTTCACAGCCGGAATCAATTTAGTTGTTGGCAGGTGTGGACCTCTGCATAAATCCTTCCACGCAATTTCACCATCACGGTTTAAATTGTCATAGATCGTGAGCTCTCCCCCACCAACCTCAACTGACGATTCATCCGATGCGTCGGACTTAATAGCAATCAATTCACACTTGAATGGCTCGGCGGCAAGTTCTGCTAAGGCTTCCTGCTCGGTAACTACTCGTCGTCGGAACCGTTGATTAGCTTTGATGATTTTCGCCATTTCTTTTTCCAAAGCCTGCAAATCCTCGGGGGTGAATGGGCGCGCTGAATCGAAGTCGTAATAGAAGCCATCTTTGATCGGTGGACCAATGCCTAACCGCGTACCAGGAAAGAGGTTTTGGACCGCTTGGGCGAGCACGTGCGCGCTGGAATGCCTGAGAATCGACAAACCCTCGGGTGACGAAGTGGTGAGAGTGTCGACGACATCACCCTCAAGAAGAGTTGTATTGAGATCGCGCAGTTCACCATTGACGCGAAGAGCGATAACTTCTGGACGCTCTTTGAAGAGCTCTCCGGTGTACTTCTCAATATGGACGCCTGTGCGCGCACCATCGAGAGTAATCATCAGTTCCGCCATAATTCCAAGCCTAGCGCCCACTTGCTCGTTCGTGATGACGCCTTACGCGAAATTGCGTCGTATCGCGAAGAGCGCGAGAACTATCGCGATTGCAATGATTATTGCTACACCTATATATAGCCGCTTCTTGCCAGGCGGCAGCGCCTTTTGCGCCGCCTTCAAAGCGAGCATCTTCGTTTTAATCAATGCGCGATCGGCCCAAGCAAATTCAGATGCGAGTATGCCCAACCCGGCAAAGATAACTAACCAGCCCGGCCCTGGGGTGATGAGAAAGACTGCGCCTAAAACCGTAATTGTTCCGCCCAAGACTGCCACGCCGATGCGCCAGGCCAATTCGCCTGCGGGTGTGGTCTTAGCGCGAGCTCGGAACCTTTTGATCACGGGTTTAGGTTACTCGCGAGAGCGCCTTTATATGAAGTGGCCAATTCTTCAACTTTCCCCGAACTCTTATATCTACGCCCATTGATCTCGGCGATTGGCTGGATGCTCCGTAAACTCGAAATCAGCGCAACCGACTCACACCGCTGCAGCTCCTCGAAAATTAGCTCGCGTTCTGTGAGTAATCCCCACTCCATGAGAAGTTCGCGAGTGATACCAGGTAGCGGTCCCGCGGAGATAGGTGGGGTTACCCATCGCCCACCAATCAGCGCTATGACATTAGCGGTACTTGCCTCCATCACCGCATCCTGGGTATTGAACAGAAGGGCATCATCAGCGCTTCGCTCTTGGGCGTATCGATAGGCCAGCAGGTACTCGCCATACGAGGTTGATTTCACTTTCTGTAAGGGCGACTTCGGATTAAATGGAAAAGGGTAGGTGACCAACTTGGCAGGCTCACTCCACTCTCTATATTCATGATGGGTGATGAGAAAAGTCGATGATGCGGAGAGGGTGATGCGCATTCTCCCTAACGCTATCTCGGGAGTGCTCTGCAGCAACGAAGTTACGGCTACTGCTATTGCGTCGCTGGGAGGGGCGAGAAATCCAAGAGTCTCAGCGCCAGCTCGCAATCTCGTAATGTGTCTATCGAGAGCAACTGCTTTAGCTCCGATTGTAAGAATGGTTTCAAATACCCCTTCGCCAAGGAGGAAGGATCGATCGTTAACAGGCAACCCTGATTCACCTGCGTTTGCATCGATCAATCGATCATTAAGCCAGATCATCATGGTTTTTCCTTATCGCCCACTATTGATAATAAGCGACGCGCCTTTAACTCGGTCTCAGCCCACTCCAGCTCTGGCTCTGATCCCCATGTGATTCCCGCGCCGGTACCGAATTTAAGTCGACGCGCAGACGTGGTGTGGTCTATCCAAAATGTTCTAATGCCAACAGCAAGTTCGGCGCGATCGCCATGTACCCAACCAATCGCCCCGCAGTATGGACCGCGTGGTTCTCTCTCCAAGCGTGTAATCAATTCTCGCGCACTGGACTTAGGCGCACCGCTAATCGAACCAGCGGGCAGTACAGAATCGAAAATTTCTTGCCACGATGTATCTGGTTGCAACGCTCCTTGCACATCCGAGACAAGATGTACCAATCCTGGATGTTCCTCAACTGCGAGCAGCCGTGGAGTATGAATGCTCCCCGTTTGGCAGATTGATCCGAAATCATGGCGGACTAAATCAACAATCATCACATTTTCGGCGCTGTCTTTCTCAAGAAAGCTATCGCGATTCTTGGCAGTACCTTTTATTGGGCTTGAAGTGACGATATTTTTCTCGCGACGTAGCAATAGTTCGGGCGAGGCAGATGCGATAGAAATCCCAGGCAATTCGATAGATGTGAGAAATGGTGCAGGATTGTGCGCCGCCAACTTTGGCAACAGCGCCAATAGCGACGAGTTCGATGTGCTCGCTGAAAGTATCCGGCATAGATTGATTTGGTACACCTCACCCGTCGCGATTGATTCGCGAACCTCTGCCACTGCAGCTTGATACTCCATTTGCGATAGTGAGCTTGCCCAGGATTCTTGAGGCGCTACCCACTCTTGCTTGCTTGCATATGCGAGATAGGCGTCCTCCGAGCCATGCCGAACGTCAGCAAAGCGTGCAAAAGTTTGTTTACCTTCATAGGTGATGAGAACTGCCCAGAAATTGCCATCATCGAGCGCGCCAGGATCCGCAGAAATTTCCACCAACTCGCGAGCCCATACCCCGCTGCGATAGAAACCCGATTCCATGCTCCCCACCGTAGCCCAGCCCCCTTCTCCATGACGGGTTCGCCCTACCCCCTACCCCTGCGGTAGATTTCGCCCTGCAGAAATGC
>CAZZFG010000108.1:0-3416 GCA_964653345.1 uncultured Bifidobacterium sp.
TCACGCTCGATATCGCGGACAACTAAGTTGTAGAAGGACTGTTCAGAGACCAATCCCATGAAGTTCTTCTTCTCGGCGGCTTGTTGCGCTTGCACTAAATGCCAGCCAGCGAAGTTCGAACTTCCGACGTAAATGATCTTGCCTTGTTGTACTAGAAGTTCCATTGCTTGCCAGATCTCTTCCCATGGTGTGGTTCGATCGATGTGGTGCATTTGGTAAAGGTCGATGTAATCAGTTTGCATACGCTTAAGGCTCGCATCGCATGCGCGCTTGATGTTGAGCGCAGAGAGCCATTTGTTATTTGGCCAGAGTGGAATATCACCAAAGCCGCTCATCTCACCGTAAAGCTTGGTCGCAAGGACTACCTTTTCGCGACGTCCGCCACCTTTGGCAAACCAACGACCCATGATCTCTTCGGTACGACCATGTTGCGGTGCGCCGTATCGATTAGCGGTATCGAAGAAGTTCAATCCGACATCGAGTGCGCGATCCATGATTGCGTGCGATGTGGGTTCATCTGTCTCTGGCCCAAAGTTCATGGTGCCGAGGCAGAGGCGGCTGACAGAAAGTCCGGTTCGTCCAAGATTCGCGTATTCCATACTGGAAACCTAATCGAGTAACTCCAGGTCAGCAAATATCAATGTGCGAATTAGCTGCCTGATGCCTACCCTAATAGCTATGAGCTCCTGGCCGGCCCGCCTGATTGCCCTCCCTGGCCTTTGCGCGCTCCTTTCTTCAGGTCTCTTCGCGGTCGCCATGCCTGCTCAGGCTTTTTCGAATACCAATACTTTTACTGCGGGTTCGGCACGAGTCGTAATCGAAGACGTTGCGATATGTACTAAGTTCAAATATACGTTCGACCCCTCAACCAATACCAGTGGGCTGTGGAGTCAGATTGGATACGAAACCTGTCCATCTGAATCGCTCACCGCTGAATCTCTACCTGCAACGCTCCATATGAAATTTAGATTGCAATCCATTAATCCAGATGAATTTCTAGCCTCCTATGCTGACGCATCAATTCTGGATGCCAAGGGAGTCAGAGTTTCTACACCACGTTGGGCACCGACACCGCATACCAACTTAGATGGTCCATTCAATCCACGGGATGCAGTTTATTATGCTGCGTTCTCCCTGGCTGATCCGAAACTCTTTCTCGTAGGTTCATACACAGTCAATTTACAATTTTGGAATAGTCAGTGGAGTAAAATCAAAGGAACAGCAGAAGAAGTACCAAGTAATCTAAATGTGTTTTCCTTCAATATTTATGCAGGTAAAACGAGTAGTGCGGCAAACGGAACAAATTCAAGTAGCTCCTTGGAGCCATGCAAATGGGATGATGGAATTTCCGCATCACTTACCAAGACTCGCTCTATGCTTGCTATATACACGCAAAAGGTAAATGCACTCACTGATTTCTCTGCACCAGGCATTATGGAGCTCCTCGATGCTTATCTATCTGATATCAAAAAGGATTTCCTGAATATCATAGGTTTGGTCAATCTTGCTGATTCTCAATACAGGAATTCAAAGAATTGTGATGGGTATTTAAGTTTCGTGGCTGAATCGGCGAGCTATTCTGCGGAGTTAGCTAAGACGCAGGCACTTATTTCTGGCTACTACGCAAAAGCAAAAGCTAGTGCAGGTACAAAAGAGCCGGCGATTGATCCGAACTGGTGTGTTGACCAGAGCGCTGCCGCGACCTCGAGCATTAAGGGCAGCATCAGTATCTTTGGCCAATATTCGACCAAGGCAGATTCAGGTATTGATCTTGCAAACGTATCAACAACTCCTATGCTTAAAGATTGGCTAGCTGGTCTTGATTCAGAGTTTAAAAACGTGCTCTCGTGGCAATCAAAACTTCCTGAGTATCTAAAAAGTCAGCCGAGTTGTACGACATTCGTTAGCGCCCAGTCCCTTGCCGAAGAGGGTGTATCTACTTATAAGAAAGTTGTAGCGAAAATCAATTCACTTATCACCCGAGCGGTATCAGCAGAGAGTAAACCCAAGTCCAAGAACGATGAAAATCTCTCTGATGATGATGGCATAGAAGAAGAACCGCAAGCCAATCTAGCGGTTTCGTACAGCAACTCGCTCTCTCGCTACATCATCAAAGTAGAGAGTAATCTCCCAGAAGAATCGCTAACGATTCGGGCAACTAAGAAAGGTGCTCGAGCTCTTCGATTTACGATCAATACTGATGAAGAGGGAAATGGTGGCTTGCGCACTAAAACGAAACTCTCGGGATACACGTTAACCCTCTATTTTGGGTCAGAAAAACTAGATTCAGTGCGAGCTAGATAGCGATCGCTATCTTCGTTTTCCCATCGAAATCTGACGGGGCCATTCAACATCAGCACCGAGTTGCGCCGCTGCATCGAGAGCCCACCGTGGATGGCGCAAGAATGCCCGCGCTGCCATCACTGCATCGGCCTTCCCGCTCGCAACAATCTCATTAGCGAACTCTGCCTCGTGAATCATGCCGACTGCGTTTGTAGGGATATCTGCTTCGGCTTTGATAGCAGCAGCGAATGGAACTTGATACCCAGGGCCAACGGGAATCTGCTGTTTATCCGAGAGGGCGCCGGAGGAAACATCAATTAAATCCACGCCGATATGTTTGAGCACCCGAGCTAGATCAATAGATTGCGCTAAATCCCAACCTCCATCGACCCAGTCAGTTGCAGAGATCCGCACAAAGAGCGGCATCGAATCAGGAATAGCAGCTCGCACCGCATTAACAACCTGCACTAAAAAGCGAGTTCGATTCTCAAAATCACCGCCATATTCATCAGTGCGTTGATTACTTAGCGGTGAGAGGAATTGATGAATCAAATATCCATGGGCTGCATGTATCTCCACTAAATCAAAACCGGCAGCAACCGCGCGCTTAGCAGCATCGGCAAAACCAGCAATGGTGCGCTTGATCTCTTCGATGCTCATCTCATGTGGAACGGGCATCTTGCCAAATGCAATAGCACTAGGAGCAGGAGCCCTCCAACCACCTTCTTCAATCGAAGCAAAAGGATGATCTGCACCCGGTGGCATCGTTGAACCTTTGCGACCAGCGTGCGCTAATTGAATTCCGATTTTCGTCTTCATCTGATGTGCAAAATCAACGATAGGTTTGAGCGCATCACGTTGTTGATCGTTCCAGAGCCCAAGACAATTAATGCTGATTCGGCCTTCAGGAAGTACGCCAGTTGCTTCCATCATGATGAGCCCGGCACCACCAGTGGCAAAGGAACCGATATGCACCTGGTGCCATGCGCGCGCAACGCCATCAAGTGGTGATGAGTATTGACACATCGGGCTGACCCATAGGCGATTAGCGAAAGTAACGCCGCGAAGTGTGAGCGATGAAAAGAGCGGAACATTTTTATTGTCAGTCATAACGTGGCTGGGGACGGGATCGA
>CAZZFG010000109.1:0-3410 GCA_964653345.1 uncultured Bifidobacterium sp.
GCGCATGGCAATTCGCTGAGAGCGCTTGTAAAACATCTAGACGGTATAAGTGATAAAGATATTGCGGGATTAAATATTCCTACAGGAATACCTTTGCTTTACGAGTTAGATGGCAATTTTGCACCTATCAAAAAGGGCGGCCAATATTTGGATCCAGAAGCTGCCCGAATTGCAATAGCGGCTGTTGCTAATCAAGGGAAGAAGTAGTGCAGTCTACTCTTCGCTGTAGTACTGACCTGTGACTAAATAGTAAACACGTCGCGAAATAGATACTGCATGGTCAGCAAAGCGCTCGTAATATCTGCCAATTAAGGTCATATCGATTGCAGTTTCAATTCCATGAGCCCACTTCTCATCGAGAAGAGTTGCAAAAAGTTTTCTGTGGAGGATATCCATTTCGTCGTCGTCTTTTTCCAAAGACTTCGCAGCTTCCGTATCACGACTTGCAATGATGCTTGTTGCCTTTTCACAGATTTTGCCTGCCACTCGCCCCATCTCTTGAACAGTGAGCAATAGCTCTGGGGGTACTGCTGTAGCTGGATAACGCATCCGAGCAAGTTTGGCGATGTGATGGGCCATGTCGCCCATGCGTTCTAGGTCTGCGCTCATTCGCAATGACGTGACAAGCGCTCTCAAATCACTCGCAACTGGCTGTTGGCGCGCCATCAAATCTATGGTCTGAGAGTCTAATTGATGTTGGGTGTTATCAACTATCGAATCTTCAGCAATCACTTTTTCAGCCAGCGCCAAATCGGCCGTCAAAAGAGCGTGCGTGGCCGAATCAAGAGCCACCTTTATTTGTCCACCCAGAGAGACCAGATTGAGATTGATCTGCTCTAACTCCTCATGGAATAGATCACGCATATGAGTAGCGTACTTGGTGCCCGCCTGGATAGTGAGTTAATTCGTTAACAGAGGTTTAACAGGAGTCAAACTCCAAGTTAGTAGCAGCTTCGGGGAGGCACAGGCAGTGCACTGGGTTTAATTAACTCTACGATAGCGGGGTGGCAATAGCGTGGTTCAAGAAGGCCCCCCGCGAGCAGGATGGCGATGCTTTGCCGGACATTTCACCAGAATTGAGATCGGTCTTGAATGCGCTCGATTCGATTTCGATAGTTCTTTCCTCGTCAGATCAAGTTCTGTACTCATCGCACGAGGCCAGTCGATTTGGGATTATCCGCGATGGAAGAATTTCTAGTCAGGAGTTGATGGCGCTTGTGCGCGTAGTACGCCGCACGCATAAATCTCACGAAGGCAATTTAGAAATGCCGTCGACAGTGCTTTCGGGAGCAACTTCAAATTTACGGGTACGGGTAGCACTTTTAGATGAATACGGAAGAACGCTGGTGCTGGTCGATGATGTTAGTGAAGCGCAACGGGTAGATGCCATTCGAAGAGATTTCGTAGCAAATATCTCCCACGAACTCAAGACGCCAATAGGTGCGCTCTCACTTCTAAGTGAGGCAGTAGCGGGAGCAAGTGATAATCCGGAATTGGTAAAACACTTCGCTACCAAGATGGGTGTCACTTCACATCGTTTAACTGAACTCGTTCAGCAAATAATAAATCTTTCAAGATTGCAGGACGCTAATCCGCTGCAAGAGTATGAGTTAGTGCAAGTTAGCGATGTGGTAAACCAAGCAATCTCGCTATGCATAACTAATGCAGATTCGAGAAATATCTCTCTTGATCTCGACTTGCAGGAAGAATGCTTTGTTTTTGCCGACCGAGAACAGTTAGTGATGGCAATTCAGAATTTAATCGAGAATGCAATAAATTACAGCCCAGAGAACACGCGGGTGAACATAGCCGTTAGGCTCGAGCAAGCAAACGTCGAGATAATTGTGAAAGATCAAGGAATTGGCATACCTGATTCTGATTTAGAGCGAATTTTTGAAAGGTTCTATCGAGTGGATCCAGCCCGCTCTAGGGAGACTGGTGGAACTGGATTAGGGCTATCAATTGTTAAGCACGTAGCAGCAAATCACGGTGGAGAAGTGCGAGTTTGGAGCAAGCCAGATGAGGGAAGTACCTTCACTTTCGTAATACCAAAAAGCGAAACTAATTTAGAACAAGGTGCTCAGCAATGACAAAAATTCTCGTAGTAGAAGATGAAGATTCATTCTCAGATGCGCTCTCATTCCTTCTTGGCAAAGAGGGCTTCGAAGTGAGCGTGGCCGCAGATGGGGTGAAAGCCCTTGAGATCTTTGAGCGAGAGGGAGCGGATTTAGTCTTACTTGACTTGATGTTACCTGGCTTGAGTGGGACAGAGGTCTGTCGTCAACTACGGATGAAAAGTTCGGTTCCCATCATCATGCTCACCGCAAAAGATACTGAGGTAGACAAGGTAGTCGGCCTCGAACTGGGCGCAGATGATTATGTGACCAAGCCGTACTCTTCGCGCGAATTAATTGCCAGAATTCGCGCAGTGCTCCGGAGACAACAAGAGCCAGAGCAATCGTCAGGTCTGTTAACGGTAGGACCGGTTCGGATGGATATCGAACGACACATCGTGACGGTAAATAATGTGCAAGTTGCGCTACCGCTGAAGGAGTTTGAATTACTCGAATTCTTGATGCGAAACTCTGGACGGGTGTTAACCCGAACCCAGTTAATCGATCGAGTATGGGGCAGTGATTATGTGGGTGATACCAAGACCCTCGATGTGCATGTGAAAAGATTACGTTCAAAGATTGAGAAAGACCCAGCAAATCCCGAGCACATACTCACCGTTCGTGGTCTTGGTTATAAATTCGCTAACTAGTACTAGTTAGTGCTGACTAGCGTCGGCCCCACATTTGCAAATTCGCCAGCGCGATCGCGAATTAGCACATCAAGGGTCGCCGAACCTGAACGATTGAAGCCGATCTGCATCGTGACGTGCTTGCCAGCTTTTACATTTAGATTAGGAATGATTGCTAGAGCATTTGCCGTCTCACCAGCAAAAATCAACGGAGTATTTGGCACAAGTACGGGCGCAATTGGCGTGACACTTGCTGGAATTCCATTGACATAGAGCGCAGTGAGTTGCTCTGGCGTAGCGCCATCATTAATCATCGTTCCTACGAGAACTGCGCTGCCATCGCCTTGTACAACTAAAAGAATATGCAAAAGTTTGATATCGCCTATGGTCTTTTCGACACCATCAGTTACCTGTTTAATGAGACGAGTTGGTGCATTAGGGCCAGCGCCGCATCCGGTTACCAAAAGCAGCATTGCGACAAGAATTGTTAGACGCGCACTGAACTTTCTTTGCATGGCAGTAATTCTCCCCGGGAAAAGTGAAAAAAGCGAATTTGTCAACTGGAATTCTTAGGGAAAATATACCGAGAAATCGCCGATTTTTTCTGTCGGGATTGGCTGGTAGAATATGACTCTCATCATTCGTACAGCCACCCACGAGAGGCGGA
>CAZZFG010000110.1:0-3387 GCA_964653345.1 uncultured Bifidobacterium sp.
GGCTGCCAATTCTGCTCTGGTTGCCATTCCGCCGGCTTACCAAAGTTATTCCACTCACCAAATTCCTGGTTCGCATTAAATTGCTCATCTTGACGAAGCTCCTCGGCTTGCGCAAATGCCTCTGCTTCTCGAAAACTTTGAACAAGTTCTGCTGCGCTCTCCGGGATTACGTTAGAAACCGTTCCTTCTGGAGTAATGCGCTGCATGTTCGCACCATTTTCATTTAAGGAGAGAAAAGATTTCTCGCCAGTAGATGAAATCGATGCAAGAGTTACCTGCCCTACACCCATACTTAAATCCGATTGAATGCGAGCGCCATCCGCAAGAGTCGTAATCATGCGACCTTCCCCGTCGGCGCCTGGGATTAGCTCTCGAACTGAGCCGTCAGGGTAAGAAACGCGCATTGAACCATTTGCTAATTCTTGAATCGAGAGATCGGCAGGAAGTGGGCGCATCGAGCCGTCTAGAGGGGAGATGGAGAGAATCATGCGAATGCCCGGGTCAGATAGTGAGCCCTCGCCCATCCCGGGGTTATTGCCGGCTAGAGGCTGTTGCGGGTAATTCGTCATAGTTTTCTCAGCTCTCCCAGTTCTCTTGATTAATATGTCGCGCTCAGTACGTACTGAAAGAGTAACGGCCAGCATGAAACCTGGGCAAGAAATCGGCAGAAACGAAAGGGTTTTCCCCACGAAAATCCAAATATTTCCTAAATTAAATGCCCTGAAGAGTATGGGCGATTCTCCTATTGGCCGGTAGCCTGACCCCCACAAATCCTTTCGAAAGGTACATCTATGAGCACTCCAACCGGTTCCGATCGTTCGTACGGAGCTCAATCTGCAGGAAGCACAAATGCTTCTGCCCAGAAAAATACTTTTGCGCGCAAGCTGCGCTATCGCTTCGACAATACGTTAGCCCGTGGGCCGGTAGTTCTCATCGGTTGGCTTCTCTTCGCGGCCGCAGTGCTTAGCGTCCCGTTTTGGCTCTATCTTGAATTAGATCCTGATGGTGTGGGCGGAGGAGAAAACGCAAAGCCATCACCAGAGAACCTCTTCAATTCATTTTGGGCAGTGCTCGGTAAAGGTGGATTTAGCCAACTTACCTGGGAAGGTCGCTCATTCAGCATTCTCATCACCATCGCAAGCCTTGTCACTGGTGGTGCGATGTTCGCGTTCATCACAGCAACAACCAGCAAGAAACTCACCGACCTAAAGCGCGGCAAAGGACCAGTCGTTGAAAACGGTCACGTGATGATTCTTGGCTGGGGACCGCAGGTGTACTCAATCTTGCAACAACTCGATGTAGCAAATGAGAACAACCCAAGCACCGCCGTCATTCTTGCGCCAACACCACAAGAGACTATGGTCGATGAAATCAAGAATCGTGTTGGAAAATTGAAACACACAAAAATCATCACTCGATCAGTTGAGCCATCTAATCCAAACATTCTTGCCGACATGTCGGTTGCAACCGCAAAGAGCATCATCGTACTTGGCACGAAGGGAACTCCAGGTGCAGTTACTGGAGTGCTCTCTGCGCTCGCGAACCTTGCACCAGATTCCAAGACCGTGGTTATTGCGGACGTGAATGACACCTCTGCAGCTAACGCGCTGCTACAGAGCGGCCAGGGACGAGTCGTTACCGTTGAATCTCAAGAGTTAATCGCACAAGTAACAGCGCACGCATGCCGCCAACCAGGTCTCGCTGCAATCTATCTAGATTTGCTCGATTTTGAAGGTAATGAGATGTACTACCAACCAGCAGGCGCTGCTGCAGGGAAAATGTTTGGCGAAGCTCTTTTGGCTTATCCAAATGCATCACTTATTGGTATACGTCGACCTGATGGTGCAGTGTGGCTCTATCCACCTATGAATACAGTTATCAATAGTGATGACTCTGTCATTGCTATCGCTGAAGATGACGACCGTATTGTTTGGAGTGGACCACGACCTGAACTAGATTCTTTCGGGCCACAGACCGCGCTCTTTGCCGCTCCTAAATCACCAGCATCGCAAACACTTGTCGTTGGCTGGAATTCCATGGCAAAGAAGGTGCTCCGCGAAATCGGAGAATATGCAACTCCAGGATCTGCTGCTCTAGTCATGGCTCAAGCATCACGAGTGACTTCAGATGAACTCAAAGATCTCAGTACTCCAAATATGCAAGTCATCACTCGTGCATACGATGGCAGCTTCAATGAACTTGCAGCTGCGCTACCTGGTTCACAATTTGATCAGGTAATCATCTTCGGATATCGAGGAAAGACGCAGCCGGCTGATGCAGATGCGCAAACGTTGCTTTCGCTCTTAGCAGTCAACACGCTCAAGCAGTGGGGTGCATTTGGTTATGGACGTGCACGCATCATTGCTGAGATCCTCGATAGCAATAATGTTGAGTTAGCTCGCGTGGTTGCGGTAGAAGATCTCGTAGTAAGCGATCGCTTAACTAGCTTGATGATGACTCAACTTTCCCAGTCACCACATCTATCGCCGATCTTTCAACAACTCTTTGGTCCTGGTGGTGTCTACCTCAGCGCGAAGCCGATCAATTACTACGTCGCATCTGGTGAAACCACCTATGCCCAACTTGTTGCTGCAGGTCGCGCTCGCGGCGAAGTAATCATCGGCTACCGCGACAACGAAGCAGGTACTGGCATAACAGCAGGTATCCACCTCAATCCATCAAAGGATTCGACCTTTATCGCTAAGCCAAGCGACCAGGCAATCGTGATTGGACCGATGGAGTAACACAGGGTTAGAAATTCTCAGGAAAGCCCTCAAGGGAAAACCCTTGGGGGCTTTTCCTTATATATAGGTGCGGGAGTATCCTTGAAGCCTGTTGCTGGATAGTTATGTTCCTTGGAGGTCGGAATGAAGCGCTTTCGATCCCTTGCTTCACTCTTAGCGGCGCTCGTCATCACAAGTTTTGGCTTAGTTGCGCCCACCGCCCTGCCTGCATCTGCAATTACTTGTCAGACCGGTTTTGTTCCTAACGAAAATGGTACTGCTTGCATCGCGCCTGTTGTGGGGCCGGCGACAACACCCACCCAGACACAGGCAACTTTTAATTGCAATGGCGCACAAATTCCTGTCGGCTCGTACTGTCCTCCTGCTACAACTCCTACAACTCCTACAACTCCTACAACTCAGACACAAAATACCGGGACCATCAACTGTAATGGCGCACAGATTCCCGCTGGTTCATATTGTCCACCTGCAACAAATACTGCGGGCACAGGAACGCAAGGCGCCACGACCTGTCCTGCTGGTTCGTTCTATGACCAAGGAATCCAAGGCTGTAAAAGTAATACGACGACTGGCACTATGGGCGGAACTACCGGTGGCTTAAATTGCATGAATGGAATGGTTCCCAACACACAAGGTACAGCGT
>CAZZFG010000111.1:0-3369 GCA_964653345.1 uncultured Bifidobacterium sp.
CGGACTGCATCGATAAGAACTACTGATTCGCTCTTCATAACACCCTCAATCTGACTGCCACCGGAGTTCCGCTGCCAAAGTGGAGCGTCACACCGGAAAGGTTACTGGAGGGTAACTTACTTCGCGACTGCCACCTGGGGCTTTGGTGAGCTCTTTCGGAGATAGATCGGCAGCACCACAACGAGGAAGGCGCCCCATCCGAGAAGTTCGAGCCAGGTGAATTTAGTACGGAAGCCAAGGGTGCCCTGCAAGAAGGTGGCGAAGATGGAATCTGGAGCCATCCATTGCGAGATATTCCAGGCGTACATGCCTTCGCCCGGGAACCAGCCCAACTCCTGGAACTCATGAATTCCGTAAGCAAGAACGCCAGCGGCAATGACCACGAGCGCAACGCCAGTGATGGTGAAGAACTTGCTGAGATTGATTGTGATGGCGCGGCGATAGAGGAGCCAGCCAAGCGCCACAGCTGAGATCAAGCCAATCGTCAAACCGATTGCTGGCGCGCTATTTGATGTTGCAGTTCTGAAGTTGGCATATGCAAAGACTGCAGTTTCAAGACCTTCACGCACTACCGCGAAAAAAGCTGCGAGCGCCACTGTTATTGGGCCAGTTGTAAGGGCAGAAGAGACTTTGCCATGAAGTTCTTCGCGCAGACCACGTGCAGCGCTCTTCATCCAGAAGACCATCCACGTGACAAGACCCACTGCGACAAGCGAGGTAGTGCCGGCGAAGAGTTGCTCGCCACGCTCGGAGAGTTCAGCAGAGGTAAATGCCAAGAAGCCACCGGTGGCAAAACTGATAGCGAGCGCACTTGCAACGCCAATCCATACCGCAGCGAGGTGTTTTCTATTTCCAACTTTGACGATGTACGCAATCAAGATTCCAACAATGAGAGCCGCTTCAAGACCCTCTCGGATTCCAACAAGGAAATTGCTCAACATCGTCGTGCGAACCCTTCGTTCGGAGAGCGTTTTGGCTCTGTATCTACCGTTGGGACGAGCCTAAACGCGGACCCTCATTTACGCAACTATTGTGTTGCGTAATTCATGAGAGTTCGCTCACCTCTGTGGGCTCAGCGCTGTCCGGTGATCCTGTTTCCGGCGCCTGGAGCGGCTCTGTTTCCGCCTCAATCGAGAGCAGGAGTGGAGCAGTGAAGGAGATCTGCCACGCTCTGGCGCCGCGCTCGGCCAGGAATTCGGCAACATCGCGCTCGCTGCGACCACCAGCAGGAGGGTCCTGCCAGCAGAAGCGGCGGACGGTGTCTGGGGAAATCAAATTCTCGACCGGGACTTCTACAGTGGCTGCGCACTCAGCCAGACGTGCCTTCGCATGCGTCAGGCGCGCATATGCGCGCGGAGATCGCTCGCGCCACATTCGAATATGTGCAGGTGGCCCATCACTTGTGGGCGGTTTTGGAACGGAAGGATTTGCCCGCGCTCGTTCGAGTGCGCCCCACCACCGTTCGGTATCTTTCTTAAATGCTGGCAGTCCACTGAGTTGAGTGAGCGAGTGAGGTGCGCGCAGCGCACATGCAATGAGCGCGCGATCGTTAACAAGTCGCCCAGCTGCGATATCGAGTTCGCGCGCAATCTCATCGCGCGTTGCCCACAATTCACGAACGATTGCTAACTGTTCAGGACGCTTCACTTGATGGATACCCGAGGTGCGTCGCCAAGGCTCTTTCCGTCCTACCGAAGGTGACATCTCCAACGCAGCATTAGATTCTTCGATAGCCCACTCAAGCTTCTTTCGTTCGATAAGCACGCGAACAATCTCATCCTTCAAGTCGAGTAGAACGTCAACATCGAGTGCGGCATAAATGAGCCAGTCATGATGTAACGGTCTAATCGACCAATCGACAGCGGAGTGTTCTTTTGCTAATCGCAGATTTAAGAGCGATTCAGTAAGCGCGCCCAAGCCAACTCGTGGAAACCCTGCAATCCTTCCAGCGAGTTCGGTATCAAATAATTGCAATGGATTAAGACCCACTTCGCGCAAGCACGGTAAATCCTGCGAACTGGCATGGATGACAACAGTTGTTGACTGGATTACTGCATTTAATGGTGCAAATATCTCTCGTATATCCACCTCGGACCCGCCTTCGACAATTGCAGCAGGATCAATTAGGTGAAGTCCGCCATCTCGCCGATAGATCTGGATGAGATATGCGCGTTGTGAATATCGATAGCCAGATGCGCGCTCTGCATCAAGTGCGATATCGCCAGACCCTGATTTGAGCGCCGCAACAACTGATGCGATACCGTCGATATCTGTAATTAAGTCTGGCAGTGGTGTGCGTGGCGCACCAAGTAGCGGCGGTGTTTCTGGCGAGATCTCTTCCTCGCCGTTGATTTGCTCCTGCATCATTTATTGCGGCGAACCATTGTTGAGATGCCATCACCTTGTGAAAGCGGTGGCAAGCCTGCGCAATGTGCTAACAGCTCAGTCCAGCGCTCTAGATGGTCGAGGACTTCCGAAATAGTGGACGCACCTAACGTCCATGATGCGCGAATCTCTAATTCTGATTGCGAGGCGCGATCAGCTAGCTCTCCGAATGCGGAGCTCAGCGCTAACGTGACCGTGCCACTTAAATGTGATGCGTCGAGATCGGATAAGGATTCTTCAAACCAAGACCAACCAACCTGAGGAAGCAATGGGTCAGAGCCCATCTCTTGTTCAATATCTGCTTTGATAAATGTGACAGCGCGCAGGTCGCCACCCCATGTCTCTTGCCCACCTGGTTCGTGTAATAACACGAAGCGACCATTGGCGACCTCTAATTCGCCATCGAAACACTCGGCAAGCATCGCAAAACCATGCGAGGCAAGTTTTGCCGGTGCCGGAATCTCTTCGATCTCGATCTCTGGTCTGGGGCGAAATCCACCGAGCGCGCGCAAAAGATCATCGACATCATCGACGAAGGCGCCATCGCTCGAGCCAGCGAGCTTTCCACTCATATATATAAGGGTAAGCAGGGGAGTTGCGCTTATCGGGAGGCGCGCTCGTATCTCTCGAATGTTGTGTGATTGATCGTCTCAGTTGATATGAGCGTCATTTTTGAACGCAATAAGTTTTCATCGAGGAAGTGGCCATCACCGGTAGCAGTAACTCGTGAGATGAAAAAGCTATCGATGAGCTCATCTGCGAGTAGGAGATGGATTAACTCCACGCCACCTTCACAGAGAATGGTGTTCGTGAATTTTCTCCGCAATTGAGCGATGAACTCTGGAAACGAAGGAACTGGGCCGCTGACCATGGTCGCGCCTGGAAAGGTGGCTAGCTCGTCCGATCGTGAGAAAACAATTAGCGGGTGCGGCGCACTTGCGTAAGGCTCGGTCGCTGCGCTTGCCCCTCCGACAAGGATGGCAG
>CAZZFG010000112.1:0-3351 GCA_964653345.1 uncultured Bifidobacterium sp.
CGCTGAGTAAATCTCGGTAACAGATATGCAGAACGGCGAACAAGCCTTATGTTGGTAATCGCTTTAACGGGGGGAATCGGATCTGGTAAATCCAGCGCCGGTTCCCTCTTGGCGCGTTTAGGCGCAATTCATATCAGCGCAGATCAATTAGCTCGCGAAGTTCTCGAGCGAGGCGAGGAAGGGTACAACCAAGTTGTTGCCCAATTCGGTGATGAGATTCTTACCAATGGGGCTATCAACCGAAACATCCTCGCCGAGATTGTTTTCAAGGATTCAAACAAGCGTTCCCAAATAGAAAAAATTACTCATCCATTGATTCAGAAAAGATTTACAGAAATCTGCAAATCCCTCCCTGATTCAAGCGTTGTTGTTTATGAGATACCGCTTCTTGCAGAGAATGCAAAGAATGGAGAGAATGCAGATCGCATTTCAGAGTTTGATGTGATTCTTTTAATTGAAAGCGAACGGGAAATTCGGATCAATCGACTCGCAGAGCGCGGTTTGAACCGAGATCAAGTAGAGGGTCGAATGGCAGCACAATCATCCGATGACGTTCGACGGACAATTGCGCACCATGTCATCGAAAACAATGGGGATAAAGAGGCGCTTCTGCGCGCACTCGAGCAGTGGTGGGCAGAATTCATCGCACCCAGAATCTCTGATTAAGTTACGGTTGACCTATGCGCCCTGAGCTCCGCGAGATACTGCCAAAGGTAGGGCGTCCTTTCCAAGTAATCAGCGATTATCAACCTGCAGGTGATCAGCCAGATGCCATCGACAAATTAGCTCGTCGTCTAGATGCAGGGGAATCCGATGTAGTCCTCCTGGGCGCAACGGGAACTGGAAAGTCTGCAACCTCCGCCTGGTTAATCGAACGCTTACAGCGCCCGACTCTGGTGCTGGCGCCAAACAAGACCCTTGCTGCGCAACTTACCCACGAGTTTCGCGAGCTACTTCCCAATAATGCCGTTGAGTACTTTGTCTCCTACTACGACTATTACCAACCAGAGGCCTACGTTCCGCAGACCGATACTTTTATCGAGAAGGATTCATCAATCAACAAAGAGGTGGAACGCCTCCGTTATTCAGCGACACATTCATTACTCACTCGTAGGGATGTAGTTGTGGTCTCCACCGTCTCATGTATCTACGGCTTAGGTACTCCGCAAGAGTATGTCGATGGCATGATTCCGCTTCGAGTAGGAGATTCCATTGAGCGAACTTCGCTCCTACGTAAGTTCGTTTCGATTCAATACTCTCGTAATGACACTGCATTCGAACGGGGAACTTTTCGGGTTCGCGGAGACACAATCGAGATTATTCCGGTCTACCAAGAGACTGCACTTCGGATCGAAATGTTCGGCGATGAGATTGAAAGATTGTTGACCTTACATCCACTAACTGGAGAAGTTCTCAGCGAAGAACGCGAAGCATTCATCTTCCCAGCATCGCACTACTCAGCTAGTCGCTCCACTATGGAGCGTGCCATCACTGCGATTGAAGCAGAGCTGGCCGAACAGTTGGAGAAATTCGAGAAATCTGGAAAGTTACTTGAAGCGCAGCGACTGCGCATGCGCACTACTTTCGATATCGAGATGATCAGACAGCTGGGCTTCTGTTCTGGCATCGAGAACTATTCGCGTCATATTGACGGTAGAGCGCCAGGCGCACCACCAAACTGCCTACTGGACTATTTTCCAGATGATTTTTTATGCATTATTGATGAATCACATGTGACTGTCCCGCAAATTGGTGCGATGTACGAGGGTGATGCGTCGAGAAAACGCACACTGGTCGAACATGGTTTCCGGCTTCCGAGTGCGCTGGATAACCGACCTTTGAAATGGAGTGAATTCCTAGAGCGGACACCGCAGAAAATGTATCTATCTGCAACGCCAGGGAAATATGAACTTGGAATCGCACCAAACGTCGTGGAGCAGGTAATTCGCCCAACTGGCTTGATTGATCCGAAAATCATCATCAAACCCATCAAAGGTCAGATTGATGATCTCGTCCATCAGATTCAAGAGCGGGCAGCTAAGAATGAACGGGTACTTGTTACAACGCTCACCAAAAAAATGTCTGAGGATCTCACCGACTATTTAGTGGAGCAGGGGATTCAGGTGCGCTACCTCCATTCAGAGGTAGACACATTGCGGCGAGTGGAGTTACTACGAGAACTTCGCCAGGGAGAATTCGATGTGCTTGTCGGCATCAATCTTCTTCGTGAAGGACTTGACTTGCCTGAAGTTTCGCTTGTCGCAATCCTTGATGCCGATAAAGAGGGCTTCCTTCGCTCGGCTACCTCACTAATCCAAACAATCGGTCGCGCTGCTCGAAATGTGTCGGGCGAGGTCCATATGTACGCGGATAACCTCACTGATTCGATGATCAAGGCGATTGACGAAACAAATCGTCGACGCGAGAAGCAAGTTGCTTATAACGTGGAACATGGTGTTGATCCACAACCACTGCGTAAGAAAATCGCAGATATCACCGACTCAATCTCCAAGGAAGCAGATGATTCTGAGAAGCTCATCGCAAGAGCAAAACGGATTACCTCCATGCCTGCAATCGGTCAGAATGCGAAAGAACTTGGCAAGCTGCCTCGCGAAGAATTGATGGGGCTGATTTCAGCGCTCACTGAGCAGATGCGCGCCTCTGCGGAGGGGCTGCAATTCGAGTTGGCTGCTAGATTGCGCGATGAAATTCATGAATTAAAGCGAGAGCTGCGTGGGATGGAGGGCGCCGGAATATGAAAGAGCGGTTGATAGTCCGCGGCGCGCGAGAACATAACCTCAAGGATATTTCGATTGACCTGCCGCGCAATTCCCTGATTGTTTTCACTGGACTTTCCGGCTCTGGTAAATCAAGCCTTGCTTTTGACACGATTTTCGCTGAAGGTCAACGCAGATACGTTGAATCACTCTCTGCCTATGCGCGCCAATTTTTGGGGCAATTAGATAAGCCCGATGTTGATTTCATCGAGGGGCTGTCCCCTGCAGTATCCATCGACCAGAAGTCAACTAACCGTAACCCGCGTTCAACTGTGGGAACGATTACGGAGGTCTATGACTATTTTCGACTGCTTTACGCACGGGCAGGCAAGGCGCATTGTCCGAAGTGCGGCGACCCCGTATCGAGACAATCTGCCCAGCAGATAGTCGATCAGATTCTCGTGCTACCCGAGACCACAAAATTCCATGTCCTCGCTCCAGTAGTGCGCGAGCGCAAGGGGGAATTCCTCGATCTTTGGAAGGATTTCACCACTCAAGGTTTTGCGCGGGTGCGCGTTGATGGGGTGGTCTACGGATTAGATGAAGTACCAAAACTAAAGAAGCAAGAGAAACA
>CAZZFG010000113.1:0-3328 GCA_964653345.1 uncultured Bifidobacterium sp.
TGGAATGGCGCATCAGTGAAACCGTAAATGCAGCGCGCAGTCTCCGACCGGATAGCTAGGTCGTAGGTGCCGCGGGTAAGGGTTACTCCATCTTCCTTGAAGTGCACACCAGCAACTTTGTAATTAAGTGTGCCGTCTTTGAATTCTGGTGCGCTTGGAGAGTAAATCAACGCATTGGTGGTGACGATTCCGAGTAGCTTCGTTTTGTCAGTAAAGCAGGTACTTTGACTAGTGGCGGTGTAGCCATTCGCGCTAGCGCCAGATGAGATGACCCATTGAGCTCGCGAGCCAGGCATAGTTTTTAAGATTGGTTCGAAGGTAAGGAAATCTTCGAAATTTCCTACTGGATCGTATCCACCAGCTCGAGATCCCGGTGAATTCATCATCTCGTTATATCCAAAATCTCCATAACTCAATTTGATCCGTTGATTCATGGCAGGGTTATTTACTAGTTCGCTCTTTTTGAGAAAACCGTAAGCGCCTGGCGCTGTGACAGGTGCGCCTTCGATAGTGATGTTATTGAACTTCTTATCTAGGGGAGTGACGCTTACTGATACATCCTTCATTCGCCCGTAAAGCCAACCGGTCATCTCGCTGCCCATACGCAGGCTCAAAGCCGCGCGCGTACCCTCTGCAAAATCTGAGTATTTACCGCAAACGCCAGCTTCCAGCCATGCGCAATCTTCAAGGTTGTCGTAATCATTACCCTTAGGTCGAATGCCATAAGTGGGGGCGCCATCAGAGTTGACTGCGGAATAGCTTTCGACTGGATAGAACTTTCCTGGTGTGAGCACAACGGGAAAGACACTTACTCGCATCGACGTTAATGTGATGGGGTTCTCTCGCTTGCCAGCGCTGCCACTTTTCTCTCTATTCTGAAAATATGTAACGCGAGCAACGACGCCATACGTTGAAGTGCCAGATTTATTTTTAATTGAAGGAGCGCTCCACAGGCTAGCTGCTCCTCCGCGTGGTAACCCGGTCACAGAGTCAGCAGGAGTTGTCGGTGCGGAGATTTCGTGATCAAGAGTTGCCTTCTCGAGCGCGCCAGTTCCACTGCCGATGGAAAGTCCAGCAACGCACATCCGATCTTCGGCGCTGGCACACGGTGGCAGCAGAAGTCGCGCGCTGATGTAAGAACCGCGAGCACATTGAGGATCATCCATAGAAGAGCAGAGGAACATTCCACCGACGCCATTTACCTTTTCGGCCGGTGCGATATTGCTAGAAATCACAGAGACCAATTCGCCATATCCAGGTTGCCGTTCGTCGAAGCTAACGCCGTAGTAACCAGGAGTGCCAAGCCCACCAGGGAGTAAATCAAGAACTGATGCGTTGCTACTGGGAAGAAAGAGCGAGCAAGTTGTAGAGAGTGCCAGCGCGACAGCGACTAATATTCGACGTGAACCTTTAGTTACTTTCATTTGTGTCGGATTCTACCCAATGTTGTGATGACTTTATCTGCGAAGGCGTTTCGTTTGAAGGAGGTAAATTCCAACGGCAAGTGGAAACGTGGTTTGACGACCGAGCGCGGATACGTGAATTCCAAGAGCCCCTCCGGACCATGGATACGCCCCATTCCACTATCTTTTACGCCACCAAAGGGCATCGATGCGATGGCAGCGAATGTGAAGACTGAGTTAATGGAGACCATTCCGCAGTGCAGTTGCGCTGCAATCTTCTCGCCATTTCGCTTCGACCAGACCGATGCTGCTAACCCGAAGGAGGTGTCATTGGCTTTTGCAATCGCTTCATCCATATTTCGCACCGTATTAACGATTAATACCGGGCCAAAAGTCTCTTCGCGCATCGATGGGGCATCCTCAGGAACATTTGTGATGATCACTGGATCCACGAATCTCTGGCCCACCGAGGATCGATCGCCGATGACGCTTGCACCATGATTAAGTGCATCATCAACGTGCCGTTTGATAATGTCGATTTGTGCAGGGCGAGTCGCGGCACCGTAATTGACACCAGCTTTTATCTCAGCTGCTTTTCCTTTGAGTATTTCAATGAATCGTTCAGCTACTTGCTCGTGGACGTAGACCCGCTCAGCCCCAATACAACTCTGACCAGCGTTAGCCATACCCGACCATAAGGTGTGATCTGCTGCCCGTTTTAAGTCGGCATCAGAATCGATGAGTACTGGGTCCTTGCCACCACACTCAAGGACGAAAGGAATCATCTTCTCCACGCATGCGGCTGCAACCTTTTTCGCTGTCGCGGTAGATCCAGTAAAAGAGATCTTGTCGACACCATGTGCGATTAGAGATGCTCCCACTGCACCAGCTCCTGTAACCACTTGAAGCAGGTCATGATCGGGCACAACCTCGCGCATCGTCTTCGCTAACCACATACCAATTCCCGGTGTGAACTCACTTGGTTTGAAGATCACGGAATTTCCTGCAGCAAGCGCGTACGCGATAGAGCCCATTGGCGTGAAAATCGGATAGTTCCATGGGCCAATGACGCCAACGACACCATAAGGAACGCGATCAACGCGCGCGCTCATATTCGCCATTAATAGACCAGGGGATCGATGGTGCTCTCGCAAGTACAGGTGCGCTTTCTGTGCAGCCCAATCAACGTGTTCACAGGCAAGGGAAGCCTCAAGCGTTGCATCACTTTCAGGCTTGCCAGATTCAGCGACGATTAATGCAACAGCTTCTGCCAGGTTTGTGATGAGGCGAGAATTCCATTTCAGGAGAATCTTCCGGCGCTCACTAAAGGTGAGCGCAGCCCACCACTTCGCGCTCGTGCGCGCTCGCGCAACAATCTCGCTCATCTGCTGATCACTTGTCACGGGGTAGGTAGCGAAGAGTTCGCCTGTTGCAGGGTGATGGGTGGTGAATTCGCTAGCGGTACTTGCTCCCGTTGGCCCGGTCATCATGAGTACTCCACCTCGTTCAATCCCTGTTCAATCCCTGTTCAATCCCTGAGATACTTAATGCATGTATATCCCGGCGCTCTATGTCTGAGGTTATCCGGGCGGCCACGGTACTGCCAGCACGCCGCCAACCGGTCCAGTTGGCCACGGCTGATGGCCTTACTCTGATTGGAGAGCTCGCCCTCCCCGAATCCAATCAAGTCGCTGGTGCACTAGTGATGCTCCATCCGCTACCCACCCATGGCGGAATGATGGACAGCCATATTTATCGAAAGGCTGCCTACCGACTTCCAGCGCTCGCCGATCTAGCAATCTTTCGCTTTAACACTCGAGGCACTGAGAGCGAACAGGGCAAGAGTGAGGGCGAGTTCACTAATGGCGTCGATGAGAAATTCGATGTTGCTGCAGCAATCGACTTTGTAGCGAATGCGCTCCCAG
>CAZZFG010000114.1:0-1922 GCA_964653345.1 uncultured Bifidobacterium sp.
ATGGAAATAAAATCAGCTGGGCAGACTTAATGATTCTTGCCGGCAATATCGCATACGAGTCGATGGGCTTAAAGACTTTTGGATTCGGATTTGGCCGGGAGGATGTCTGGGCTCCAGAGATCGACACCTACTGGGGTTCAGAGAAAGAGTGGCTAGCGCCAAGTGATAGTCGTTATGGAGATCTATCTGATGCGAGCACGATGGAGAATCCACTCGCAGCGGTTCAGATGGGATTGATTTACGTAAACCCTGAGGGCGTCAATGGAGTTTCCGATCCAGTTCGAACGGCAGCGCACATTCGTGAGACGTTCGCACGAATGGCGATGAATGATGAAGAAACCGTCGCACTCACCGCAGGTGGCCACACCGTCGGTAAGGCACATGGAAATGGCAAGGCAGCAAACCTTGGTCCAGAGCCAGAGGCTGCAGATATCTCTGAACAAGGACTTGGATGGAATAACCATGTCTCGCGAGGTATTGGTCGAAACACAGTCACCAGCGGTATCGAAGGTGCATGGACCACTCATCCCACGAAATGGGATAACGGGTATTTCGAGCTCTTGTTCAAATACGAATGGAAGTTAACAAAGTCTCCAGCAGGTGCAACGCAGTGGGAGCCGGTGAATATTGCAGAAGAAGATAAGCCAGTTGATGTTGAAGATCCATCAATTCGTTACAACCCGATGATGACTGATGCAGATATGGCCATGATCAAAGATCCTGCCTATCGCGCGATTTCAGAACGTTTCTACAAAGACCCTGCTTATTTCAGTGATGTGTTCGCGCGCGCCTGGTTCAAACTCACCCACCGCGATATGGGGCCAAAAGTCCGTTATTTCGGTCCAGACGTTCCGCAAGAAGATCTCATTTGGCAAGATCCAATTCCACAAGGATCAACGAAATACGATGTCGGTGCGCTCAAGGCGAAGATTGCTGCATCAGGTTTATCGATTGCTGAGTTGGTCACTACCGCTTGGGATAGCGCGCGCACCTTCCGCGCTTCCGATAAGCGCGGTGGCGCCAACGGTGCGCGAATTCGTCTTGAACCACAACGGAGTTGGGTAGGCAATGAGCCGGAGCGGTTAGCAAAAGTTCTCAGCATCCTCGAGCCGATTGCTAAAGAGAGTGGTGCGAGTATTGCCGATGCCATCGTGCTCGCTGGCAATGTAGGAATCGAAAAGGCGGCAAAAGCTGCAGGGATTGATCTCGCTGTGCCATTTACACCTGGTCGAGGCGATGCAACGCAAGAGCAAACGGATATCGAATCATTCGCCCCGCTTGAGCCAATTCACGATGGTTTCCGCAATTGGCAGAAGGAGAACTACGTCGTATCTCCTGAAGAGCTACTTCTCGATCGTGCACAGTTGATGGGCTTAACTGCACCTGAGATGACCGTTCTCATCGGTGGTATGCGCGTGCTTGGAACGAATCACGGCGCAACCGCACATGGAGTGTTCACTGACAAGGTAGGCGCACTCACCAATGATTTCTTCGTCAATCTCACTGATATGAATTTTGTCTGGGAGCCAGCAGGTGAAAATCTCTACAAAATTCGAAATCGAAGCACTGGCGAAGTGAAATTCACTGCAACTCGCGCTGACTTGGTCTTTGGATCAAACTCGATTCTTAGAGCATATGCCGAGGTGTACGCCCAAGACGACAACAAAGCGAAGTTCGTGCAGGACTTTGTTGCCGCGTGGAGCAAAGTGATGAGCGGAGATCTCTTTAATTAGGGAAGTTCTACCGTAAGAACGGCCTGAGCTCTACTCTCCGGTTGCATGCGTACGATCCTTCTTGGGCTAATTCGATTGCCTGGGATTCCGATGCTGCCTCGATAATCCAAAACCCGGTGTAGTTCTCTGAACTTTCTACTAGCGAACCTGCAACGGCTTCAAGGCTTTCACCGCGACCATCAATCAAAT
>CAZZFG010000114.1:2022-3253 GCA_964653345.1 uncultured Bifidobacterium sp.
ATCTCATTTCAAATTCCATGTCACAACCAAGATGAGATCGACAAATACTGGGAACTTCTCATTGCCGATGGCGGGCAGGAGAGCCAGTGCGGTTGGCTAAAAGATAAATTCGGAATCTCCTGGCAAGTGACCTCTCCCGAAATGATGAACTACCTCGGAGGAGCTGATCCGGAGGGTGCAAAACGAGCAACGGAAGCGATGTTGGGAATGAAGAAAATCAATCTTGCTGAGATGAAACGAGCATATTTAGGTCAGGTTTAGTACCTACTTAGCAACGACTGATTAATCATTTTCTCTATCAGTAAGTGTTGTGACGTGTGACTGCTTTTCTCTCGTTGACTGCTTTCGACTTGGAGACTTGTTTGCCAGCCAAACGACCAGTATCAGTCGAATGCATTCAAAGTAACTCTCGTATTCAATTAAATTGGATCTAGAGGACCTGAAGGCGCAGGCAATAATTACTTGATTCGATATCGGTAGCGCCAAACCTGTTGCATAAACGCTCAGGTTCTCCCGATGAGTTGCATTGCGATATTGGGCGTGCATCTCTGCCATATCCCAAATTTTCGACTTTCCTAGCCGCATGGACTCGGCTATGACATTGTCATCAGAGAGGGAAATCTTCGCGGGGTTAAGTACCTGCACGTTAATTGGTGATATTTACCCATAAAATCATCGGAAACTGTTATCTTTGACATATGTCACGAGTAAACACGTACCTAAATTTCATGGGCAAGACCGAAGAAGCTTTCCTTTTCTACAAGAAAGTATTTGGTACTGAGTTCATCAGCATCACCCGTATGAAAGATATGCCTCGCCCCGAAGGTGCACCGGCCCTTCAAGAATCAGATGGCAATTTGATCATGAATATTCAGTTGCCCATCACTAACGGCCACGTGCTCATGGCAACTGACATGATTGCTTCGATGGGTCATAAATTAGCTGTTGGGAATAATGTGACTATTTCACTTGATCTGGATTCCCAAGAAGAGGCAGAAAATATTTACAACCAGTTACTGACTAATTCACCAGAGAACTCTGGCCCGCTTGCTCCCATGCCATGGGGTGCGCTCTGGGGATCATGTGAAGACCAATATGGCATTCGCTGGATGGTTTCCTACCAGGCATAACTGCAAATAAAGAACGTGGGCGGTGAGGGTTTCGAACCCCCGACATCCTCGGTGTAAGCGAGGCGCTCTACCGCTGAGCTAACCACCCAGTGAAGCAACAA
>CAZZFG010000115.1:0-3234 GCA_964653345.1 uncultured Bifidobacterium sp.
TTCTCGATACCTTGTCAGAACGTGAAGCTGGAGTTGTTGCGATGCGTTTTGGTTTAACTGATGGACAACCAAAAACTTTGGATGAAATTGGAAAAGTTTATGGCGTCACGCGCGAACGTATTCGGCAGATCGAGTCGAAAACGATGTCGAAACTCCGCCACCCATCGCGCTCACAGGTCCTTCGCGACTACCTCGACTAAAGGCCGCCAGCCCGAAAGATGACGCTCGCTAACGCTTAAGTTTTAATAGATGGGATAGGCTCAAGCTATGACCGAGAAACCAACAATCTTCGTAAAACCCAATGGGTCCATTCGCGTCACCGGCGAAGTGGATTTTGTCGACAGCGAAGGAAACGTCATTAAAACTGAATCTGCTTTTTCATTGTGTCGATGTGGTCATTCCAAAAACAAACCGTTCTGCGACGGGGCACATCGCGATGCAGGCTTCGAAGCGCCTGGAATGTAACGTGCTTAGCGGTTAACGCTCAGCAGGACTCTCTACGAGACGGTCGGTTTGGTCTTCAATCTCAACAGCAACTCGCTTGAGTGAGACGGCATATTCCTTCGAGTGATGGCCGCAGAAGAGTAATTCTCCTGTTGCCAACTTGACTCGAACATAAGCTTGGGCGCCACAACGATCGCATCGATCCGATGCGCTCAACGGGCTCTGCGTTAGCGTGCTGATACCTGCCATTGCTCTTACCTGCCCCTCTCGTGTCCAGCACTTGGCTCCTGCGTGCTGCTGTTAGTAGAACATAGAACCACACCTGACTTATTCCCCGCTGGAAATTCGATAACAAACTGCTGCGAATTTCCTCGCTTATTTTTGTGATAACTACCACCGCTAGATGCCAAGTAATCGCAAGTATGCCCAGTACCCTTGAGCATCATGAGCCCTGAGCGCCCGACAACCCTGAGCAAGGCCGGTAAACCCGCTTCTGAGGGTGGCAAAAGGGGCGCCAAGAAGGGCGCTCCGGCCGATTCAGGCGACTACACGGCCAAGAACCTGGCGGTCCTTGAGGGGCTCGACGCGGTCCGCAAACGCCCTGGCATGTATATCGGGTCGACCGATTCCAGGGGCTTGATGCACTGCCTCTGGGAGATCATCGACAACTCGGTAGATGAGGCGCTCGCTGGGCACTGCCACAACGTGGAAGTAACCCTGGGCTCCGATGGATCGGTTGAGGTCAAAGATGATGGTCGCGGAATCCCGGTGGATATCGAAGCGAAGAGTGGCCTAACTGGCGTCGAACTTGTGATGACCAAACTTCACGCCGGTGGAAAATTCGGCGGCGGTTCATATGCGGCATCAGGTGGTTTGCACGGAGTCGGCGCTTCGGTAGTCAACGCGCTCTCCATACGAATGGATGTCGCTATCGCGCGCGATGGCGCGCTCCATACCATCTCTTTCCAACGTGGAACTCCAGGCACTTTCGATAAGCCAACCGCCGATGCAAAGTTCACTCCCGGTTCTGGAAATAAGAACCTTAAGAAAGATGCGAAAGCCGGAAAGCTAAGTAAGAAAGCTACTGGCACCACTATTAAGTATTGGTCTGATCCGCAAATTTTCTTACGGGACGCCGATTACGACATCGAAGAGATTCATGCGCGCGCTCGCCAAACTGCTTTCTTAGTTCCTGGATTAACGCTCACTGTTCATGACAATCGCACACTTATGGCAACAAGCGAGAAGTTCCATTTCACTGGAGGCATCTCGGAGTACTGCACTTTCTTACAACCAGATACTCCGATCTGTGATGTCATCCGCCTCAAGGGGAGTGGACATTATCAAGAGACCGTTCCCGTGTTGGATGGCAAAGGCCATTTAGTCCCAACCGATGTTGAACGAGATATGGAAGTAGATATTGCCTTGCGTTGGGGTGACGGATATGAGTCGACCTTACGTTCATTCGTCAACATAATCTCCACCAGTAAAGGTGGCACTCATGTCAGCGGATTCGAACGTGGCATAACTAAAGTTGTGAGCGATACTTTGAAATCATCACGCATCACGAAAGCTAGTGACCCCGACATCATCAAAGATGATGTATTGGAAGGTCTGACCGCGGTGGTGACGGTGCGAATGTCTGAACCGCAATTTGAGGGACAGACGAAAGAGATTCTTGGCACGGCAGCGGCAACGAAAATCGTGCAGAACGTCGTTAATACTGAGCTCACGCGGTACTTCAATTCACGCGGCTCTAAAGCGCAATCAAGATTGGTCCTCGAGAAAATCGCCGGCGCTGCGAAAACTCGCGTCTCAGTCCGCGCCCATAAAGATGTTCAGCGAAGAAAGAATGCGTTGGAATCTTCATCGCTTCCGGCAAAGCTCTCTGATTGTCGCTCCGATGATGTTGAGCACACCGAGCTCTTCATCGTTGAGGGCGATTCTGCTTTAGGAACAGCAAAGTCGGCGCGAAACTCCGAGTATCAAGCGCTCCTGCCGATTCGAGGAAAGATCTTGAATGTGCAGAAGGCCTCGCTCTCGGCGATGCTCGACAACTCCGAATGCGCTTCGATTATTCAAGTCATTGGCGCAGGATCAGGTCGCTCGTTCAATCTCGATGAAGCGCGTTACGGTCGAATCATTCTGATGTCAGACGCTGATGTTGATGGTGCGCATATTCGATGTTTAATCTTGACCTTGCTCTTTAAATATATGCGCCCTCTTATCGAAGATGGTCGTGTGTTCGCTGCGGTCCCGCCACTGCATCGGATCGAGATTTCCGGCGCGAAGAAAGGCGATTTCCACTACACCTATTCTGATGACGAAATGAAGAAGTATCTAGCTTCGCTAACAAAAGCAGATAAGAAGTGGCGTGAGCCGATTCAACGATATAAGGGACTTGGCGAGATGGATGCCGAACAACTTCGCGAGACGACGATGGATCCAGCGAAACGAACCTTGCGACGAATCACCATCAAAGATGGTGCGCATGCGGAGAAAATCTTCGAACTGTTGATGGGTAACGAGGTAGCGCCACGGCGCGATTTCATTGGTACTAACCAGATAGATCTTGAACGAATCGATCTCTGATGGTTCACGCGCAGCGCCATCCACAACAGGGGAAAACGCTCCGTAAATTAGCGGCAGCCCAAACTCTCTCTGGGCTTGGTGTAACCGGCACCTTTGCTGCTGGCTCGCTCTTGGTAGTACAAATCTCTGACTCCGAAGCTCTTGCCGGCTTAGTACAGACCTCTACCGTCGTTGGAGCAGCGTTACTCGCTCTCCCGC
>CAZZFG010000116.1:0-3219 GCA_964653345.1 uncultured Bifidobacterium sp.
CCTCGAAATCTCTTGATGGATCCGATGCCATGAATAAAGATCCTGACTATTCGGCTGCTTACCTCATCCTCGAGACTGATTCAGAGATATCCGGACATGGCTTCGCTTTCACACTTGGACGAGGTACTGAATTGCAGTGCGCGACAATTGAACTGTTGGCGCCAAAGGTTGTTGGTATCGAAGTTTCCACATTAAAGAGTGCGCTCGGTCACATTGCACGCGATTTGGTGAGTGACTCACAAATACGATGGCTTGGTCCAGAAAAGGGTCTGACACACATGGCAGTTGGCGCAGTACTCACCGCGCTATGGGATCTTGTGTCAAAACATGAACGTAAACCACTTTGGGAAGTTCTGGCCGATATGAGCCCAGAAGAGATTGTTTCGCTCGTAGATTTCCGATACATCCGCGACGTTCTCACGCCAGAAGAGGCGCTAGAAATTCTGAAGAAGGCAGAACCAACTAAAGCTGCGCGAAAAGCAAAACTTCTCAAAGAGGGTGTGCCCGCATATACAACCTCACCTGGTTGGCTTGGTTATAGCGACGAGAAAATGGTTCGCTTGGCTAAAGAAGCGGTTGCAGATGGGTTTACTCTCATTAAATTAAAGTGTGGTGGCTCGATTGCCGATGATAAACGCCGCTTGCAACTAGCTCGAGAAGCAGTAGGTCCAAACGTTCGCCTTGCAATCGATGCTAATCAGGTATGGAGCGTTGATGAGGCAATCGCGTGGTTGAAAGAGTTGCATGGAGTCGATCTCTACTGGATAGAGGAGCCAACTTCACCTGACGATGCACTTGGTCATGCCACCATCGCGAAGGCAATTGCACCAATTCGCGTAGCTACTGGGGAACATGTTCAAAATCGCATCATCTTCAAACAAATGCTCCAGCTCGGAGCATTCTCATTTATGCAAATTGACTCAACTAGAGTGGCCGGCCCTAACGAAAATATTGCCAATATTTTGATGGCTGCCAAGTTTGGGATTCCGGTCTGTCCGCACGCAGGCGGCGTTGGCCTCTGTGAACTCGTTCAACACCTTTCGATGTTCGACTACGTCGCAGTGTCTGGCGAGAATGATGCTCGGGTCATCGAATTTGTTGACCATTTGCACGAACATTTTGTTACCCCTGTTGAGATTAAGCACGGCAGATATCTCGCACCAACAGCGCCGGGTGGTGGTGGAGAAATGCTTGCTGACTCAATAAACCGATTTAGTTTTCCTGATGGGAAGGAATGGCAATGAAAAAAGTATCCATATCAACAACTTCAGATGCACCAGATTGGGCGCTCTTAGAGCGAGAAATCATTGCCAAACTTAATAAAGCCGCTCCTGAATTTGTTAAAAAGTACACAAACGTAGATGGCACACTGAAGTGGAAGAGTGAGTTCGGCAGTATGGATGGATCAGATGATCCATATGAAGCGTTCCATAACCTTGCCCTACTGTATGCAATTGGTGGCAGCGAAGAGATTTATGACCTTGCGCGCAAGATGTGGGAATCGATAACTCTGCAATGGACCGAGTATGGGCAGATTCATCGCGAGTTCGATGGATATTACGACTGGATGCATCATGGCGAGGGTTACTTGTACTTTTACTTTTTAGGGCTTACCAAGCCAGAAAGTTTGATGGATCGCCAACGTGCTCGACGATTTGCCCGCATGTATATGGGCGAAGATCCTCTTGCCGAAAATTACGATAAAGAGAAGAAGATTATCCGTTCACCCCTTAACGGCAGCCGAGGTCCTCGATTCATCGTTACGGAAGAGGATTGGTATACCCACCGAACAGTTCTCGATGATTATTTAGCCCCATATGAAGATATCGAGGGCGTGGATTTTCAATCTATGAAGTGCAACTGGTCTGATCCGGTGATTTACAAACGTCTCATTGAAAAAATGAATCAGCGAATGAATCGAGGTGACGTCCCTCTTAATCTCAATGCAACCACGATGATTACACATGCGTACATGTACTCGCACGATTCAGCTGAGAAGAATTGGGTACTCGATTACATTAAAGTCTGGGCAGATCGTGCAAATGCTAATGATGGTTACATGCCAGATAATGTGGGCTTAAGTGGAAAAGTCGGCGAATATAACGATGGCAAATGGTGGGGTGGTTATTACGGTTGGCGTTGGCCGCACGGCTTGATGACAATCATGGAACCGCTAACTAATGCGGTGATGAATGCTGTGCTGCTTACAGGCGATTACTCCTACCTTGATGTTGCTCGCCAGCAATTTGATAAGAACTGGGAGCTTCGCAAAGTTGAAGGTGACCGCGTCCTTGTCCCTCATCGCCACTTCGACAGTGGTTGGGGCGATTACCGCGATGCTTCGCCGCGTCATCTCATCTACTTATGGACAACATCGCTCGATGATCAAGATCTCAACCGTATTTCCGCGATTCCTCGAACTGAAGATTGGTCAAAGGTCATCATTCCTGGAAAGCCAGGCCATAACACCTTGGGTTATAAGCATTTCATTGCAAATACCCTCTCTTGGTTTGAATTCATCCAGGGCCGACTCCCTGATTTCCCCAAGGAAATTCTCAAAGCCAATCTTGAATTAATCGATATCCATCTACACAGGATGAGATCTAAAATCGGTAATCAAGAGAATTGGGATAGTTACTCGCCTGAGACTACCGATGTCATCATTGAGTTGGATCTTTTAAAGGTTGGATATCAAGTTCATGCTTGGCAATGGTTTAGCCCGGTTTATTTCGAAGGTCTTATGCAGTTGGCAACTGGTTCCCCGATGCACATCTCACATGGTGGCTTCCAATTTGCAAACATCAGACCTTTCGACGGCGATAACCAGCGTAGTGGCTTACCCGAAGATGTTTCGATCATGGTCGATCGCATCTCTAAAACCACGACCTCTGTCCACGTAGCGAACGTTGGATCTACACAACGCGAACTCGTTCTGCAGGCCGGTGGATTCGGAGAGCATCAATTTATTTCGGTAGAAATCGACGGAAAAGTTACAGATATCAACGACAAGCATTTCGCTCTTGACTTAGCTCCGGGAACGCTCGCGCACCTAAACTTCACAGTGAAGAGGTACGCAAACGACCCAACCTATGAGACGCCTTGGTCAAAGCGCGAAGATTGGCATCCACTAATTACCGGACGGCCGCTCTCTAATTTCACTAATCAGTAATTAGAAAGTGGCAACGGTGTGCTTGTCGATGAAGTCCCAGTCGTACTCGA
>CAZZFG010000117.1:0-3196 GCA_964653345.1 uncultured Bifidobacterium sp.
GGCGAATCGAGAATTCGTCGAGCAATTTGTCCCAGAGGGGCTCAGCGGGCGAGCGGTACGTGGCCTTGCCATTGTCACGTGCATGGACTCTCGGATCGCGCCCTTGGCAATCATCGGCATGAAACCTGGCGATGCCAAAATCCTCCGCAATGCCGGAGCGCGCGTTACCGAAGATGTGCTCCGAACGCTCGTACTCGCTACGCACCTACTTGGCGTTAACCGAGTGTTGGTGATGCCACACACCGATTGCAGAATGGCAACCGGCAGTGAACCAGAGATTCATCAAGCGATATTTGAAGCATCGGGCGTTGATACGCGAAGCATGGAAATCCGAACAGTTAAAGATCAAAGATCAGCGCTCGAATTGGACTTGGTACGGCTGAGAACATACCCACTGCTTCCGAAAGATTTACAGGTAGCAGGAGGCTTTTACGATGTTAATACTGGAAAATTAGATTTGATTTAGATTTTTATTGAGGCGGGGGAGTTACCCCAGCAGTTGCACGTGTTCCTTAAACTGCAAACCGCCTCAATACCGTCTCCGGAAGGACATCTATATCTTCGCTTCCCTCCTTGTGAACTCTCTGTGAAATAGGATTGATCGCGTTGGGAAGGTAATCGCGAGATTTTCGAGAGAGTTGGAAAACATGGTTAACCGGACAATTACCGATTTACTGGACCTGTCGGGGCGCGTTGCAATAGTTACTGGGGGTGGCACACATCTGGGGACAGCCTTTACTGAAGCTCTCGCTGAGCTTGGCGCACACGTATATATCGCCTCCCGTCGCGCTGAGCTTTGTGAAGAGACGGCGGCATCGCTACGAGCTCGCTCATTAAACGTTACAGCGCTCTCCTGCGATGTCACTGACGAAGGAAGCGTTGATTCGCTCGTTGATCAGGTGATGGAGAGGGAAGGGAAACTTGATGTATTTGTCGCGAATGCGGGTGGTAGCAATACAACCGCCCATCCACCACATGGAAAGGTTGATGAATTTCGCTGGACTCTAGAGAAAAATCTCACTTCAACATATATCTGTGCACAAGCTGCTGGGCGAGTGATGATTCCTCAGAAGAGTGGCTCCATCATCACGCTCGGCTCGATCGCCTCTCGCCTTGCAAGTGACCCACGTATCTATAACGAGAACTTCAAAAGATCTGGAGCGCCATATATGGCAGCAAAAGCTGGGGTGCTTGTTCTGACAAAAGCACTTGCAGCGGAATATTCTCCACATGGAGTACGCGTGAACTGTATTTGCCCAGGCCAGATTCCAAATGAGTTGACTGATAAGGCTCAAGTAGAGAAGTTCCGAACGATGAATGCGTTTCACAGCACAGGATTAGCTGAAGATTTAAAGGGCGCTTGCGCGCTACTCGCGTCGGATGCTGGCAAATGGATTACTGGAACCGACATCTTGGTAGATGGCGGTTGGTCAATCTGGTAGTCGACTACTTCCACGATGAGTGGAGTGGGCGACCTTCCGCATATCCTGCAGCAGATTGAATTCCGACCACAGCCTTCTGCGCAAAATCTGCAAGGTTCTTCGCACCTGCATAGGTACACGATGAACGTAAACCAGAGATGATGTTATCGAGGAGATCTTCTACCCCAGGTCGCTCTGGATCGATATACATTCGCGAAGTAGAGATTCCTTCTTCGAATAACGCTTTACGTGCGCGATCGAAAGCATCTTCATGCGAAGTACGAGCTCGCACAGCACGGGCAGATGCCATGCCAAATGATTCTTTGAAGAGTCGACCATTGCTATCGCGTTGTAAATCACCAGGGGACTCATATGTTCCAGCGAACCAGGAGCCAATCATGACCTGTGCGGCTCCAGCGGCGAGCGCTAGTGCGACATCGCGCGGATGACGTACGCCACCGTCTGCCCAGATGGATTTACCGTATTTCTTAGCTTCTGCGGCGCACTCCAAAACTGCTGAGAATTGCGGGCGGCCAACGCCGGTCTGCATTCTGGTGGTACACATCGCACCTGGGCCCACGCCCACTTTAATGATGTCGGCGCCAGCTTCAATTAAATCTCTTACGCCATCTGCGGTGACGACATTGCCTGCGACTACTGGCACCTTTGGATTTATTGCACGAATTGCCTTAAGCGCTTCAATCATTTTCTCTTGGTGGCCGTGCGCGGTATCTACTACTAAACAGTCAGAACCCATCTCAATGAGCTGCGCTGCGCGATCGGCAACGTCATTGTTAATTCCAACCGCTGTCGCGATTTGTAATCTACCTTGTCTATCTACCGCAGGTGCATAAAGGGTTGCGCGAAGCGCTCCCACTCTCGTCAAAATTCCCACGAGTTTTCCATCTTTAGAAATTACCGGTGCTAATCGGCGACGATTCTCCGTGAGGAAATCGAAGGCTGCTCGAGGTTGTACATCATCGTTAAGCATCACAAGGTCTTTGCTCATCACTTGATTAAGTTGGGTGAATCGATCAACGCCTTCACAATCCTCTTCAGTTACGATGCCAATTGGCTTTCCATTGTCAACAACTACAACAGCGCCATGTGCACGCTTATGGATGAGCGAGAGCGCTTCTGCGGTTGTTGATGTTCCATCTAAGGTAATTGGGGTGTCAAAAAATAGGTGACGTGATTTCACATAGCCAATGACATCTTTAACTATGGAAAGTGGAATGTCTTGCGGGATTACTGCAATACCGCCACGACGCGCAATCGTCTCTGACATACGTCGCCCTGAGATTGCAGTCATGTTCGCGACGACGATTGGTAGTGAATTGCCTATCCCATCACTGGGAGTGAGGTCGACTTCCATTCGGCTGGATATGCCGGAGCGACTTGGCACCATGAACACATCGTCATAGGTGAGGTCGAATGATTGATTTACTTGAGGGTTAGTGAGAAAACGCACTTACCTAACTATATACGTTACTTCGCGCCCCGTCGTTCGCGCCCCTTGAAGCCTGCTTTCTTTCCAGCTTTATATGGGCGTTCGCCTCGGTGAGCTCGGCCAGGTGCCCCTGAGCCTCTTCGCGGTTGCGAACTGTGATTGCGCTCTGGCTTCGTTGGTCCCATTGCGATCGAAATACCGGACGGTTCGACTGCTCCAGTAATACTGACCAGGTTTGCATCCATCGGACGAACCTTGGACTCTTTGAGCGTGATGCCAGCTTTTGCCGTCATGCCGTGAACGCCTCGACGTTGTGAATGGGTCG
>CAZZFG010000118.1:0-3191 GCA_964653345.1 uncultured Bifidobacterium sp.
TTTGTGCTGATTGGTACTTCACTCCCGACATTCCTAACGGGCTTATTACTTCTCGTGTTTGTCGTGGTCAAGTGGCGGATCTTGCCGTATCCATCGGGAAATTACACACCGCTCTTTGAAAATCCATTGGAGTGGCTCAACACGATGATTTTGCCGTGGATTACATTGGCATTTGCCTATGCCGCGCTCTACACACGATTCGTGCGGAATTCAGTGATTGAAACATTGAGTGAAGATTTCATTAGAACTGCCCGCGCTAAAGGCTTAAGTGAGAAAGTGATCTTAAGAAAGCACACCCTCCGCGCTGCGCTTGCACCGCTAACGACGATGGCAGGTCTAGATTTTGCCGGCCTTCTGGGCGGTGCGATTTTGACCGAAGCGGTATTCAATCTTCCAGGATTAGGACGACTCTCGCTTGGCGCTGTGGTTGATTTTGATCTACCTATCATCGTTGCAACAACCATCCTCGCCGCGGCTATCGTCATCTTAATGAATTTGATTGTTGACGTTCTCTACGCGTTTATCGATCCACGAGTACGGGTAGCTGCATGACATTCCTTGATGTGAAGGAACTTCGCGTTGAATTCCCAACTAGTGATGGAATCGTGCGCGCAGTCGACGGAGTCTCGTTTTCTGTCGAACGTGGTGAGACCTTAGCAATCGTCGGCGAATCTGGTTCTGGAAAGACCGTCACAAACCTGGCCCTTATGGGCCTACTCTCTCCGCGGGCTTCTCGAATTAGTGGCAGCGCGATCATGCATCAGCCGTCAGGCGACGTTGAATTGATCAATCTGCCGAGCGAGCAGGCTCGAAAAATTCGTGGCAAGAATATTGCGATGATTTTCCAAGATCCGATGTCATCACTCCACCCCTATTACAGTATTGGCGATCAGATCATTGAGGCCCATCAAGTTCATAACGATGTCGACCGCGAAGTAAGTAAGGCGCGCGCGATAGAGCTGCTCGACATGGTTGGTATCCCTGAAGCATCCACCCGCATAAAGGCATACCCCCATCAATTCTCTGGTGGTATGCGCCAACGAGTCATGATTGCGATGGCGTTGGTAAATAGCCCAGAGCTACTCATCGCTGACGAGCCGACAACAGCTCTCGATGTCACCGTTCAAGCTCAGATACTGAAGTTGTTGCGGGAGTTGCAACGCGAAATGAAGATGGCCATCATCCTTATCACTCACGATTTGGGTGTGGTAGCTGGAGCGGCCGATCGGGTTAACGTCATGTACGCAGGCAAGGTCGTCGAGAGCGCGCCAGTGCGCGAGCTCTACGCCAACCCGTTGATGCCGTACACCCATGGTTTATTAAGTTCGGTGCCTCGTATGGATAGAGCACATGGCACGCGACTAAGCGCGATTGCTGGGCAACCCCCATCGTTGATTGCGCTTCCTGCAGGGTGTGCATTCGCCCCCCGCTGTACCTTCTCCAACCGAGTTGAAGGTGGCCCCGGCCGCTGTGCCAGCACAATGCCACCACTTGTCGAACATGCACCCGCGCACTTTGCTCGTTGCCATTTGGAAGGAGCGAGTCTCTAATGTCGAACGAGGGTCCACTAGTAGAAGTTCGGAATCTACAGAAGTTCTTTCCCATCACAAGTAACAGCATCTTTGCGCGAGTGAAGGGCGAGAATAAGGCGGTTAACGGAATCTCATTCTCCCTCAAGAGAGGAGAGACGCTCGGCCTTGTTGGTGAATCAGGGTGCGGTAAGTCCACTGCAGGGCGAACCCTTCTAAAGCTCTATGAGCCCACCAGTGGGCAAATCTTCTTCAAAGGCGAAGAGATCACCAACTACTCGCCACGTAAGATGAAAGCGCTCCGAACCAAGATGCAGATCATCTTTCAGGATCCCTACTCGTCACTTAATCCCCGCCACTCAATCGGTGAAATTATCGGCGCCGCCTTCGAAATCCATGGCATGAGCGTCGGAGCAGATAGCGAGAGCAGCAGGTCGAATTCGGGCAAGGGCGGAATCAAGCGCGCGGTCCAGGATTTGATGGAGCGAGTGGGATTAAATCCAGAGCACTACAACAGGTACCCACACGAGTTCTCTGGTGGGCAGCGGCAGCGAATTGGAATCGCGCGTGCGCTAGCGCTCAAACCTGAGTTCATTGTCTGCGATGAGCCGGTCTCAGCCCTCGACGTTTCCATTCAAGCTCAGGTAATCAATCTCTTGGATGACCTCAAGGATGATTTTGGCCTCTCCTATCTCTTCATTGCCCACGATCTATCGGTCGTGCAACATATTTCAGACCGGGTCGCGGTGATGTACCTCGGAAAGATCGTGGAGATAGCCCCAACTGAAGAGATCTACCAGCGCCCTCACCACCCCTATACCAAGGCGCTTTTGTCAGCGATTCCTATTCCAGACCCAGTTCTTGAGAGCGCTCGCGAGCAGATTGTGCTCAGTGGTGATCTCCCTTCACCATCGAATCCACCAACTGGTTGCGTCTTCAACACTCGATGCTGGAAGGCCCAAGCGCGCTGTTTCACAGAAGAGCCACTGCTTCAGGTAGTTGCTGCGAGCGAAGTCGCCTGCCACTTCCCTGAATAACCATCCAACTAGTTGCCACCCGGAACCTTAGATACCCTCTTCCTGTGGTCATGGCATCGAAAGTCACACGGTCAAAGGGTCGGTCTGCGCAAGCGCCCGAATTAGACCCGTGGCGCGCCTACATATCGGCAACTCGAGCAGTGACTGCCGCCCTCGATGATGATTTGAGCGATTTTGGGGTGACCTTGGCCGATTATGAGTTGTTGGCTCAATTGGGCCAGGCCTCAGATCGTCGGATGCGAATGAGCGAGCTCGCTGAGATTGCCATGGTCTCGCGCTCACGCCTCTCGCACCGGATGAAGGTTCTTGAAGAAGCGGGATGGGTTGATCGGGTGCGGTGCAGTGAAGATAAGCGCGGTCTCTTTGCAGTACTCACTACAAAGGGTGCGAAGAAAGTCGCGCAGATTGCGCCAACGTATCGAAAGAGTGTGCAGAAAAGATTGCTCACTCACTTAAGCGCGACCGAACAAGCCCAAGTAGTGAAAATCTTCTCGAAAATCAATAATGCAATAACGCTCTCTGAACTCTCGCTCTGCGAAAAATCTACGCCACGGAAATAAACCCGAAAATGAATTAACCCCCACCGCCGATTGGCGATAGGGGTTAATTACTATTGAATTATGCA
>CAZZFG010000119.1:0-3173 GCA_964653345.1 uncultured Bifidobacterium sp.
GAGCAATCCTTAACCCACAATCTTTATTGAAGTGGCTCGAAGAGAAGTTGGTCTCACTCGGCACTTCAGCATGCCCGCCCTATCACCTAGCAATTGTCATCGGCGGCACCAGCGCAGAGCACACCTTGAAGACTGCCAAGCTTGCAAGTACTCGCTATCTCGATTCGCTACCGCTACGGGGTGACGTCGCAACTGCGCATGGCTTCCGGGATATCGAATTAGAAGCACAAGTGCTCGAACTGACTCGGAATATCGGCATTGGCGCTCAATTCGGTGGCAAGTATTTCTGCCACGATGTCAGAGTCATTCGCCTCCCCCGTCATGGTGCATCGCTACCAATCGCGATCGCAGTCTCCTGCTCAGCAGATCGCCAGGCGCTGGCAAAGATCACTGCAGAGGGAATATTCCTGGAGAAATTAGAGCGTGACCCAGCTCGATTCTTGCCTGACACGACCGCCACCCAACTCCATGATGATGTTGTTTCGGTCAATCTCAATCGTCCAATGGATGAAATCCGCGCGCAACTATCGAAATACCCCGTAAAGACCCGACTTTCGCTGACAGGAACGTTGATTGTGGCTCGCGATCTTGCACATGCCAAAATCAAAGAGCGTCTGGATAAAGGGGAAGAACTCCCCGAATACCTCAAGAAATATGCGGTCTACTACGCCGGCCCATCGAAAACCCCTGATGGATATGTCTCTGGATCATTCGGGCCAACCACAGCAGGGCGCATGGATTCATATGTTGAGCAATTTCAACAAGCTGGCGGCTCGCTCATCATGTTGGCAAAGGGCAATCGCTCTGCTGCGGTTACGAATGCATGTAAGAAATTCGGTGGCTTCTACTTAGGATCTATTGGTGGCCCAGCTGCTCGACTTGCCCAAGATTGCATCAAGAAAGTCGAAGTATTTGATTATGCAGATCTTGGTATGGAAGCGGTCTGGAAGATTGATGTTGAGGATTTCCCGGCATTTATTGTGGTGGACGATAAAGGAAACGACTTCTTTGCAGAGCGGGAGAAGTTGGTAACGCTCGGAAAGAAGCCGAATTAAAAATAGTTAGTTAGTTAGATTCTTAATACATCTTGATGCGATAGAAAGTATTGAGCGCTTTGCATGGAGTGCCGTATCGCACATCGATGTATTTCAATCCCCACATAATCTGCGTAACCGGATTTTTTCTCCAGTCACTTCCGATCGATTCATATTTAGTCGCCGGATAGGCTTGCGGAATTCCATGAGCACCAGTTCGTTTGTTGTGTGAGGTGTACGTCCACTGACTCTCTTTGATCCACAACTTATCGAGGCACTTCCATTGCGCACCGCTCCACCCGTAATTCTCTTTAGCGAGGAGCTCACCTACATACCTAGCGCCATTTCGAGTCTTAGCCTTTTGAACCAAGAACGCTGTTCGAGCGACCGAGGAGAGATTGAGCGCAGTGAGCTTGCCCGAAGTTAACACCTCTGTCGCCACCACAAGGCGGGCTTCAGCGATTGGCTCCGTAGCGATCGGTTCGCTCGGCGTGACGACCGCCAACGAGCTCTCGTTGGTGGGGGCTGGGACGGGAGTGTTGACCTCGGCGCCGTTGGCGCCAACCGGTATGAGCGCAAGCGTGAGGACGAGGGCGGGAGCGAACGCCAGCGCGAACGCTCGACGTAGCGATGACGTGTCCACCATCTGCATGACCTCACCTGCCTTTCCCGTCTCGTGCGAGCCTTTGCTCGCTCCCACACGCCGACCCATCCAGCCCAAAAAGGCTGGTTGAAGGGGTGGGGGAGGCTTCAAGGATGCCAAAGGAGTAGGGGTCTTGGCCAAACCAAACCCCATTTTCTCCCTGGGAATTTTGACCTGTGGATAACGTTTTCGCAGGTCAGAGCGGTGAAGAAAATATTTGTGGGATTACCCACCCCAATTTCGTCGCAATTGTGAGCCGTGCGCAACTCTGGGAGCCTTCGCTAGCCGCGAAGGACCGAGTCCACCGAAAGCTCATTTGGGGGCTCTAACTTCCCCCGGTAAATCCACGCGACGGTCGATACCCCGATCACGGTCACGCTTCCTGAGAAAGCGATTGCAGCGCGAGCGCCAAAATGTTCGGTCATCCACCCGAGCAGCGGCGCAACCCCCGGAGCAAATCCCATCCACATCGCAAGGTAGATGCCGATCACTCGCCCTCGGATCTCTGGGGCAGTCTTTAACTGGATAGTCGTATTCGAGGCAACCGCCGTGGTGAGCATCCCAAATCCATAGATGGGCAGCGCCATTGCATAGAGGAGATAGGTCGGCATCAAAGCAGAGAAGATGATGGCGCAACCGGTGAAGATTGCGAACTTGATGATCCGTGAGATGCCAGGCGCATGTTCTTGTTTGGTTGCAATCAGCGTGGCAGTTAGCGAACCCATCGCAATGACGCTGCCGAGTAATCCGAATTCGCCTGCTTGAAGGCCGAAAACTTTTGTGGCCATGATGGCGCTGAAAAGTTCCGGGTTGACACCAAAGGTTGCAAAGAAGAATATGACGAGCATCATTGCGGTTAAATCTGGTCGCGCTCTTATGTACTTAATAGCTTCTGAGAAAAGTGCACCGGTGCGCGGTTCCTTTCGATGCAACTCTTTATTATCAATCATCAAAACTGCAGCGATAACTGCAAGAAATGAGATTGCGTTAAGGAGGAAAGATGGCCCAGTATCAAATGCTTCAATCATAAATCCTGATAATGCAGGCCCAATTAATCGCGCTGTATTGAAATTAACCGAATTAAGCGCAACGGAATTTGGAATATCTTCTTCGGGAACAAGTTCAGGCAGGAATGAATGTCGCACCGGGCCATCAACAGCAGAGGTAATTCCCAGAGCTAACGCAATCACCAGCACATGCCATAACTGAATCCGATGAGTTACGACAAGAAGTCCAAGAGTGCCTGCCCAGAGAAATCCAGAGAAACTTGTGAATACCAGGAGTTTCGGCTTCGAAATCCGATCGGCGAGGGTGCCTCCAAAAAATGAGAAGAGCGAGGGGGCTGATTGCAGCGCGACTACAACGCCAAGCCAGAGCGCGTTATTTGTTAATTCAAGAACCAGCCAGTTTTGTGCAATTCGTTGCACCCATGTGCCGGTATTGCTAAGGGTTGTTGAGATGTAATAGATACGAAAGTTGCGGTGACGAAAGGATCT
>CAZZFG010000120.1:0-1121 GCA_964653345.1 uncultured Bifidobacterium sp.
TCAGCGAGCGCCGCCATCCGAGCGTCAGATTCATTAAGCGCAGCGAGCAATCGCTCGAGTTCGTTTCGCTGCACGCTTACTTTGTCGACGGCTTGCGAGATTTCAAATCGAAGTCGCTCGCCATTATGGGTGAGCTCGGTTAACTTCTGCTCGCTCGCTTCAATAGCCGCATTCAACTCGACAATGCTCGATTCGCTCTTTGAGCCTCCACTTACAAGATCTCTACCGAGTATGTCGCCTTCTTTAGTAACTACACGCAGCGTTGGATATTGCTGCAAGATTGCATGGGCGACATTTAACGACTCGGCAATTACTGTATTGCCAAGAAGTTGCGCCAACGGACGTTGTAATTGAGAAGTCCGGATGAGATCAACAGCTCGATATGCGCTCTGCGGTAGTGGTTGATTAAAAATTTGAACGGGACTCTCTTGCGCACCAACCACCACAATCTCAGCGCGCCCAGCATTCTCGCGCTTAAGCAAGGTAAGAGCATCGAGCGCATCAGAGAGTCGACCTACCACTACAGCATCAGCAAGTGATCCGAGGGCCGCACCGATGGCAACTTCCCATCCACTTGCTACTTCCATGAGGGATGCCAAGGAGCCAAGTACCGGGACTTCATTGCGCGCATTGAGCAGCGCAGCGCTGCCATCACGAGATGCGACCGAGAGTTTGAGCGCTTCAACGCGAGCTTGTGTCGACGAGCGTTCTCGCTCAATTGCACGCTCACGGTCTCGTAGCGCTTCGAGCTCTGCGTTAGCAGTATCTAGGGCGCTCTTCTTGCCTTGGTAGTCAGAATCTAACTCTTCTTCCCCGGCGCCATGCCCTGCAATTTCAGCTTCTTTTGCCGCGAATTGCTGCTGCGCTTGGGCTGCTCGATTGAGTGCATCATCGCGATTACGTGAAAGTCGCGCGATCTCGGCCTCACTTGCTTGAATCCGCGAAAGCAACGAATTGATTTCGCCTTCGCGGCGCGCATTTCCTTCGCGCACATCTGCTGCTGCGCGGAGAGCTTGGGCTAATTCATTTTCGCGCGCCTTTAATTCTCCTTCGGCTGCTGCAAGGTTCGCGCTGGCAACGCGTAGCGCCTCTTCTTGTGCGGTTAATGTCTGACGTAGCGC
>CAZZFG010000120.1:1221-3170 GCA_964653345.1 uncultured Bifidobacterium sp.
GCAAAGATGACATCTTCCATCTTGCCGCCACGAAGGCTCTTCGCTCCCTGCTCGCCCATCACCCAGGTGAGCGCATCAATAATGTTCGACTTACCCGAGCCGTTGGGGCCAACAACGCACGTGATGCCTGGTTCAAAGCGAAGCGTGGTGGCAGATGCGAACGATTTAAAACCCTTAAGGGTTAACGCCTTGAGGTACATCGATCCACCCCCTCTCGCAGCACGGAAACAGGAAAAATCGCGGCCGCACTCCACAGCGACCACCTGCGCTTACCCTAACTAGTGGCTAGCGCTTCTTCTGGCACTTCGGGCAGAGGTGGCTTGAGCGATTCATAAACCTCAACCTTTGGATGAGGGTTCCACAGCGAGCGCATGGCTCGCCCTCCTGGCCATACGCATTGAGCTCGATGTCGAAGTACCCGCTCTCACCATTAACTCGTTTGTACTGCTCGTCGATGGAGGTGCCGCCGGCTTCGATCGCGCGGACCATCACCTCGCGTAGCGCGAGCAGAAGGCGCTCTACATCGTGAAGCGCCAACGCATTAGCTGGAGTTTCAGGATGAATCTTGGCTGACCATAATCCTTCATCGGCGTAGATGTTTCCCACTCCGCTGACTACCTCTTGATTGAGTAGAACTCGTTTAATCTCACTCTTTCGGGAACGAATTTTCTCGTTCACACTCTCCATTGAGTAAGTAGGAGTATGGCCGTCACATACCTCCATTAAATCCGGCGCAATATGCGAGATGGAACGCGGAATAACTCCCCCCAAATTCTCACCGCCGTAGGAATCCTCAGCCAATTCCTCGACCGAGAGGTAACCAAAGGTCCGTTGATCGTCAAAGTGAAGTTCCTTGCTTCCATTACTGAACTCGATTAACGCACGCAGATGCGACGATCGTGTCGCAGGAGATTCTGGTAAATGCACTTGCCCGCTCATTCCCAGATGAATGACAAGCGCATACGGACGATTAAATGTCAGCCATATGAATTTTCCGCGTCGATTAACTGCCGCTATCTGCGCTCCCAATAAAGGGTTCTTAGCGCTGCGCAATGACGGACCAGAGTTTCGTCGAGTAGCGCGGGGGTGCAGAATTTTTATTGTTGAAATCTTCTTGCCTGGCAGCCAACGAGCGAGCTCGCTTCGAACAGTTTCAACTTCTGGTAACTCAGGCACGGTCGTTTAGGGAGTTAAATGCCATCGTCGCAGCAATCTGCTCTGCTTCGCGCTTACTCTTTCCCGCTCCACGTCCTACCGCTTTGCCATGTACGCGCACTTCGGCGACAAAATCCTTGTCGTGGTCGGGACCAGAATCAGTGACTACATACTCAGGAACGCCCATGTTCCGTTCTGCTACTAATTCTTGTAGCGCAGTTTTGCCATCGAGTCCGGCTCCTCGCTCAAGGGCATGTGAGATGAGCGGTGATATCAACGGCAGGATGATGTTCTTCGTCTCTTCAAACCCTTTATCAACATATAACGCTCCGAATAGCGCCTCTAATGAGTCTGCGAGAATGGATGCTTTAGCTCTTCCACCTGAACTCTCTTCGCCTTTGCCAATCTTGATGTGGTTACCAAGGCCGAGCGTGCGTGCAACATCGGCAAGCGCAACAGTATTGACGATTCCCGAACGAAGTGGACTCAATCGACTTTCCGGAAGATCTGGATATCGCTGGTACAACTCTGCCGTGACAATCAGTCCCAAGACGCTATCGCCCAGAAATTCAAGGCGCTCATAGGTGGGAAGTCCGCCCGATTCGTACGCGAAGGAGCGGTGCGTTAGGGCTATCTCAAGGAGTTGCTCATCAACCTCAGCACCGAGAGCCTGAGTTAGGTCGCGATGCATGGTGGTACTTAAACCTCTAGCGCGTTACGGTCCCGATAGGTGCCACAGGTTGGGCACGCGATATGTTGCAAACGTGGCTGGCGGCACTGTTCGCAGAGAACGG
>CAZZFG010000121.1:0-3095 GCA_964653345.1 uncultured Bifidobacterium sp.
TAGCACAACGTGAATTCACCCCTCCAGTCGGCATCATGTCTGGCATTTGGGGCGCGGCGAAGAAATTCCGCTCGGAATCTATTCACATCGGACTCTTCCTTACTGCGGTTGCGCGCGAAGATAAGAGCGGTGCAACGAGTTTCATAGTAGGCATCGACCTATGCGTACTCGGTTGTGTGGAATGTGCACATGATTTGCTCGACAAGATTGCAGCTGGCGTGGGCGTAGAGCGTGACAAGATTCTTTTTGCTTCGAGTCATACGCATGCAGTGCCACTTCCATGTTTGCATCGCTCAACTAAAGAGGGCTCTGAGCTTATTCCAGCGTTTCGAGAAAGCATCATCGCTAGGACGATTGAAGCGTGCAAGGAAGCTGCATCAAATATTGAAGATGTAGATATCACGTGGGGTTACGGACATTGTGATCTTGCGGTCAATCGGGATTTGCCTTGTGGCTCACATGAGGTTGTTGCATTTAATCCAGACATCATCGCGGATGACACCTTGACTATTGGACGAATTTCTAATCGCTCCGGGAAAGTCATTGGCACGATTGCAAACTACGCCTGCCACCCAACGACACTCGCTTGGGACAACATGGCAGTATCACCTGACTACATTGGGATGGCGCGCATCATGGTGGAGAAGGCAACGGGTGCTCCGATGATGTTTTTACAAGGGGCCTCTGGCGAACTTTCACCACGCAATCAATACAGCGGCGATACAGCTCTGGCAGATAAGAACGGCACGATGCTCGGTCACGCGATTCTCTCGACGCTTGCATCGATGCAATCGCCGGGCCATGGGCTACGTTGGAATGGAATTGTCGAGTCAGGTGCGCTTTTGGGTGAGTGGCACGAAATGGCTTTGCGTGGCTCTGAGGTCTGTCGTGAGGAGCGAATCAATGCGAAGGTCCGCGTGAAAGAATTGAAGTCAATCGCACAACTTCGTGAGGAGTGGTCGGGCATTGATGCAGGTGCGCTGGAAGAACGTATTTCGCGTGCCGAGCGCTTACGGATCGGCTATGAATCAAATGCAGAGGTTGATCACCCAGTCTGGGTTTGGCAGTGGGGCGAGGCCATCTTCGTTGCTCAACCTGGCGAGGCATACTCTTTTATCCAGACAGAGTTACGCCGTCGGAATCCAGGGAAGATCATCTTCGTCATCAATCTCACTAACGCGCCAGGCCTTTTCTATCTTCCAATCAAGAGCGCATATAACGTTCCGGCATACCAGGCATGGCAGACGCTGCTTGCGCCCGGTTCGCTAGATTCAGTAATCGATGCTGCAGATAGCGCAATTAAGAGAATCGCAGGTGGAAAATAATGGCTCGTCCCGATCTACAACCGCCAAAAGCTAAATCAGTTCACGGACCATTTGCAGCGGCTCTCACCGCTGGCATGGCGCAGCGAACAATAAATCCGCCAATTGGAATTCGAGCAGCGAGTTGGGGAGCGGCAAAGATTCATGTTGCCACTGGGCTTCATAACAACATTACGACGACAGCAATGGCAGTGAAAGACCAGGACGGAAAGTTTCAATACCTGGTCACAGTTGATTGGGGTTGGTGGCAAGGTAAGAGTGATGACCTTGCAGTACGCGGTGTGGTCCTCAAAGAACTTGGCATCGAAGAGAATCAACTGCAACTTCATTTAACGCACACCCATGCTGGCCCATCAACTGCTTCGGATGTTGCCCATCTAGAAGGTGGCGAGTTCGTTGCCGATTATCACAAATTTGCGACCACCGAGATTATTGCAGCGTGTAAAGAAGCGGCGAGTAGCGCGATTGTTGCGACGTTGACTTGGTCGTATGGCAAGTGCGACTTGGCAATCAATCGTGAGTTGCCGTGCGGTGAGATCGACATTGTTGGTTTCAATCCAGGAGAGCCTGCCGATGACACGCTCACGGTTGGACGGTTGTGCGATAAGAGCGGAAAGATTATTGGAACAGTTGTTAACTACGCATGCCACCCAACAACTCTTGCGTGGAAGAACAGCAAGGTCTCACCTGATTTCGTTGGTGAAGCACGCGATATCGTGCAAGCAAAGACTGGTGCGCCCATGCTCTTTCTGCAAGGTGCATCTGGCGATCTCGCACCGCGAGATGGAAACTCGGGGGATACCGAGGTAGCCGATAAGAACGGTCGAATTCTTGGTTACGCCACGTTGGCGACGCTAGAGAAGATGATTACCTCAGGAAAGAAAATGCGTTTTCTCGAGGCAGTTGAATCAGGTGCGCTTCTTGGCGATTGGGAAGAGATCGACAATGTGGCGCCACAAATTACCAATGCCACTCGGTTAGATATCGAAGTGCCGTTGCAAAAGCTCCCTACTATCGAAGATCTCCGTGAGCGATGGAAAGATGTGGAAGAAGGCGCTCGCGAAACTCGAATCAATCGCGCGATGAAACTTCGCGCCGGTTATGTTTTAGAAGGTGGCCGGGCAACACATCCAGTATGGATCTGGCAGTGGGGCGATGCGATTATTGTTGGTCAGCCAGGCGAGGCGTACTCCTACTTCCAGATGGAACTTCGTCGTCGCCACCCAGACCGAGTAATTTTCGTACTCAATTGCACAAATGGACCGGGCTATATGTATTTGCCAACCCCTGAGGCGTACAAGCGCCTTCGCTACCAAGCGTGGCAGACGTTGTTACAGGAAGGCGCGCTCGAGTTGATCACTGATGAAGTGTCAGCAGCAATCTCTCGACTACCTAGAATTCCGCGGTGATGAGCGCACGACCTACAGTTGATCGAACTCCTTCGTCTTTAACGCGGGTAGCACTTGGTGTTGCTCAGGCTGATATCACTCCTCCGGTAGGCATTTCGGCGAATCCCTGGGGCAAGAGCACCTCGGCACTCTCTACGGGAGTGCACAGACCGCTCACCGCAACCGCGATTGCGTTGCAAAATTCAGATGAAACGCTGCAGTTCATCGTAGGGCTCGATATCGGATGGATTGGCTGCCACGAATGCGATGTCGTGAAATTCCGCGGCCGAGTGACGCAAGAACTGGGTATCGGAATTGATCAGCTGCTAGTAAATCTAAGCCAGACCCATAAAGGTCCACCGTTCTGTGTCCATGAAGCGCTCCG
>CAZZFG010000122.1:0-1832 GCA_964653345.1 uncultured Bifidobacterium sp.
GGCCCGAGACTGGTTCGACTGGTATCACCACGAAGGGTCAACTATCACCACGACCATCAGGTAATTCATATCTAAGGCTCAGCCAACTCTCGGAGAATCTACGAGAGAATAATCGGGTGTCCCGCTCCCAGACGATAGTTGTCATTCCCACCTTCAACGAGGCAGAGAACCTTCGCCGACTACTTCCACCCTTGCTAGATCTTTCTTTACATATCTTGATTGTTGATGATGCATCGCGCGATGGCACTGCACAGGTTGCCAAGGAGTTGGGCGCGGCTACGGGACGTGTTGAAGTTTTAGAACGACCTGGAAAATTAGGATTGGGTAGCGCATACCGAGATGGATTTGCCAGAGCGCTGCGCGCTGGATTTACCACCATCATTCAAATGGATGCAGACGGGTCACATCGAGTTGATGATCTTCGAAATATGCTCACATACTTTGACGCGCACTCGCTGTGCGATGTAGTCATCGGCTCACGGTGGATATCGGGTGGTCGCGTCACAAACTGGCCAAAACATCGGGAGATCCTTTCGAGGACCGCGAACCTTTATTCAAAGAAGATGCTTGGTTTCGCCGTACATGACAGCACTGCCGGATTTCGCATCTATCGCGCTGAACTACTCAAGAAAATGAACGTGCAGCTTATCGAATCCGAAGGGTATGCATTTCAGATCGAGATGACTCGAGCTGCTATTCGTGCCGGCGCCTCGATTGCAGAGTTTCCAATAACGTTCATCGAACGCGAAATCGGCGTTAGCAAGATGAGCGCACGCATTGTTCGCGAAGCGCTCATCAACGTCACTAAATGGGGCGTAACTCGAATCCTTCGAAAGAGCTAATTACTCTGCGAACTTTGGATAGGTAAGGCCAATCTGATTAGCAATCTCGGTCATCGTGCGCATGATGGAAAGGGTTTCATCGAGCGGCAGAATCGGTGATTCTTTGAGTCCAGCGCGGAAGCATCGAGCGAACTCAACTGCCTGCTCCCGAAGTCCGTGACCCTGGTACTTCTTAGAGAGACCGCCGATAATCTCATCGCGGTTGTTGATTACCTTGAATGAACTTGGTGCATAGAAGGTTCGGTCAATCTCGATGCGCGCTTGCGTACCAACAATCAATGCCCGGTTAGGAGTGGCTGCGAGGTTTGTTGTGTTGAGCAGCGCCTGCGCTCCGTTTGGATATTCGAGAATGATAGAAGTTTGACCGTCGACACCGGTGAATGCTTTTGTGCTTCGTGCAGTGATTGAACTGGGTGTTCCCAGAACCATCGATGCAAATGACACTGGATAGATTCCTAAATCAAAGAGTGCGCCACCACCCAGTTCTGGTTTGAATAAGCGGAACTCTGGATCTAGTGGAAACCACTGGCCATGGTCAGCGCGAACACTGATGATGTCGCCGAGGACGCCACTCTTTATTACATCGCGGACTGCGACCATGTGTGGCAAGAAACGAGCCCACATTGCTTCCATCAATAACACATTCTTCGAACGAGCAACGGAAATCATCTCTTGCGTTTCAGTTGCGCTCATCGCAAATGGTTTCTCGCAGAGCACAGCCTTGCCAGCATTGAGTGCAAGCAGAGTGTCACGCTTATGCATAGGGTGGTGGGTGGCTACGTAGATGCCATCAACTTCAGGGTCGTTGACCAACGCTTCGTAATTTGGGTAACGATTGGGCACGTTGAATAGTTCGCCAAACCAATCGGCCTTCTCTTGGGTGCGCGAGCCCACTGCAACGATTTTGTGGTCTGGTAGGCGATGTAGGTCGCGAGCAAATTGTTGTGCAATTCCACCGGTGCTGAGAATTCCCCAACGGAAAGGTCGAAC
>CAZZFG010000122.1:1932-3078 GCA_964653345.1 uncultured Bifidobacterium sp.
GAATTTCCTGATTGGGATTTCTTGCTCGCTTTAGGTCCGCAAGCAGATATTGCCCAAGTCCCGTGGTCGAAACATGTTGAGGACTGTCGGAACATGCGACTTGGTATCGATTTGCCCAAGGGGAGAGTGCCGGCGACTTTTTTGATCGCAGAGGTGACGGGAGAATTAATCGGTCGCGCCTCGATTCGCCATGAACTGAATACATTTTTGTTCAACTACGGTGGCCATATTGGATATGGAGTGCGTCCGCAATTTCGACGACGTGGATACGCCACCGAAATTCTCCGACAATCCCTGGAATACATACGTGCGCTTGGGGTCGATGATGTTCTCTTGACGTGTTTCGATGAGAATGTTGGCTCAGCCGCTGTGATCGAATCCTGCGGAGGCGAATTAGAAAACGTAGTTGAGTTTGAAGGGAAACCGCTGCGCCGCTATTGGATAAGAAAGTAAAACAATCCAAGGTGCTCTACGATTAGAGGCGAGTAGATAAGCGGGGCTACCTAGAAATAGAGGTGTGGGGAATGTGTAGCAAAGTCATGTGCAAGCAGTGCGGAAAGCCAACGTGGTCGGGATGTGGCGAACATATTGAAGTTGCGCTCGCGGGCGTTCCTGAGAGTGCGCGTTGCCAAGGTCACAGCGCACCAAGCTCACCCAATTCCTCAAAAAGCGATGGACTCTTCGCTCGCATATTCGGTCGATAAGAATCGCAAAACGGTCATTTCCTAGCGCCGTCTTTTCCGGTGAGAAGTAACTCTTCTTTCCTAATACGATTAGGAAACTAACCGAAAGGGTTGCATTCTCGATGGATGTCTCAAATCTGGCTTGGGCAGTGACTATTGGTGCGATTGCAGCATTGATTCTTGTCGATCTCTTTACCGTAAGCAGTAAGCCCCATGACGTGATGTTCAAAGAAGCCACGCTCTGGTCAATCTTTTATATCGGCATCGCGATCGCTTTTGGTATGTGGGTTTGGTCGTCTTACGGATCAGAATTTGGCACAGAATATTTTGCGGCATATTTAGTGGAGAAGTCCCTATCGGTAGATAATCTCTTTGTTTTCGTAATTATTTTGACGCAATTTGCAGTTCCTTCGATTTATCACCAACGCGTCCTGCTAATTGGCGTCATGCTCGCATTGGTGCT
>CAZZFG010000123.1:0-3063 GCA_964653345.1 uncultured Bifidobacterium sp.
AAGATGGCGTTATTTCAGATTTTGATACAACAGAGCGAATGCTCCGTTACTTCATTCAAAAAGTTCATAAGCGCCGCCACTTTGCCAAACCACGTTTGGTGGTCTGCGTGCCATCGGGCATCACAGGCGTTGAGCAGCGCGCAGTTAAAGATGCCGGTTACGCTGCTGGTGCGCGGAAGGTCTACATCATCGAAGAGCCAATGGCTGCGGCGATTGGTGCGGGACTTCCCATCCATGAGCCAACTGGAAATATGGTTGTTGATATTGGTGGCGGCACGACGGAAATTGCGGTCATCTCCCTTGGTGGAATTGTGACAGTGCAATCAATACGAGTTGGTGGAGATGAACTAGATCAGGCAATTATCGCGTGGATCAAGCGCGAATATTCATTGCTACTTGGCGAGCGAACTGCCGAAGAGATCAAGATGGCAATCGGATCTGCTTTCCCAGCAGTAGGGGAACCAGATGCAGAAATTCGCGGTCGTGATCTTGTTACGGGTCTGCCAAAAACAATTTTGGTAACGGCAGAGGAAATTCGCAAAGCTATCGATGAGCCGGTCTCTCGAATTGTCGAAGCTGTGAAAACCACGCTCGATAGCTGTCCGCCAGAGCTCTCTGGAGACATCATGGATCGAGGAATCGTGCTCACCGGAGGCGGTGCACTTTTGCATGGGCTTGACGAGCGGCTTCGCCATGAAACAGGAATTGCAGTGCACATCGCCGAGAATCCTTTGAACGCAGTCGTTATGGGAACTGGACGATGCATTGAAGAGTTCGAAGCTTTAGAGAAAGTGCTTATCTCCGAGCCTCGCAGATAGCAGCCGTATATCGCTTGGGCTGAGAGTGGGGTGACGAATTGGCAGTACCAGATAAGTCTCGCTCACGATTTTTTCTTATCGCACTTTTAGTAACTGCTCTTATTATCGTTACGTTAGATCTACGTGGCAGCGTTCCTGGGCAAACTTTCCGAGGCGTTACGAAAACGGTACTTGCTCCCATTCAATCGTTCTTCCGATTTTTCTATGACCCGGTAAGTAATTTCGTTTCTGATGCAGCAAACTTAGGGCGAACGTCGAAAAAAATCGAAGCGCTCGAAGCAAAGAATGCAGAGCTTGAAGAGCAGCTGAGTAGATTCAATGTCGTCTCTCGCGAAGTAAAGCAACTAAAAGAAGTTCTCGACCTGGCAGGCGCTGGTCGATATAAAAGCGTGCCAGCGCGAGTTATCTCCGCGGGTTCAGCGGCAGGTTTCTCGCGGACGGTAGAGCTAGATATTGGCGCTCGCGACGGCGTGAAAACCGAAATGACCGTGATTGCTGGCGCTGGATTAGTGGGCCGGGTCATCTCGGTAAGTTCAGAAACGAGCATTGCCCTCCTCCTTGATGATGAGACTTTCAAAGCTGGAATTCGAATGGAGGGCAGCGGCATTCTGGGCGTGGTTACTGGAACGGGAAATGATGAACTTTCGTTGACGCTCTTTGATTCAGCATCCACGTTAAAAGTTGGGGATCGATTGGTTGCGCGAGGCAGCAGTAATAGTCGCCCCTTCGTGCCCGGCGTTCCTGTTGGAACTGTCGTTGCGGTAGATCAAAATTCAGGAACTCTCACAAAGACCGCTTTAGTGAAGCCATTTGTCCGACTTAACTCTCTGGAAGTTGTTGCAGTTGTCACCGGTAGAGTGCGATCGAATCCGCGAGATTCGCTACTTCCGCCCGCTCCTCGCCCGACGCCTACTCCGACAGTGACTGTGTATGTGACGCCCACACCAGAACCATCTCCAAGTTCAAGTAAGAAGGCGAAGTCGTAGTGCGTAAGACTCTCTTCTTCTTGCCAATAGCAATTGTGACGCTCGCATTGCAGAATGCAGTTATCTCTCGAATCTCCTTTCCATTTGCAGATCCCTCTTTCTTTCTCATCGTGGTTCTGGCGTGGGCTTTTCTTGAAGATCCAGAGTTTGCTGCGCTCCAAGGTTTTATCTCTGGATTGCTCCTTGATTTCAATCCATTGTCAGTAGGTTTTATAGGCCATTGGGCATTTGTACTTGCTGCGGTGTGTTACGGAACTTCTGAGATGGGTGTGCAATTACGATCAAGTCGTCGAGCGCCGGTGACGTTAACGGTCACAGTTACAGGAGCGCTCTTGCTCACTCTCATCCTCTTTGCCGTAACAAGTTGGGTAATCAGCGCCGAGCAAGGACTCTCATTTGCGAGGACTGCACCTGGAGTTCTCCTCTGGTCAGCGATCTTTACCCCATTGTTATTGCCGCTCATAATTCGCTTAGCTCGATTTGCGCAAGGAACAACTGGATCGCGCGGAATTGGCGCGCTCAATGGGTGATCGCTCCCGGTACGCGACGATTTTCGTCCAGATACTCCTTTTCTCATTAATGGCAGCTCTCTTTGGGCGCCTTTTTTATCTACAAGTTGCCGCGACAGATAAGTACAAAGATGCAGCGCTTGATATTCAAAGTCGAAATGTCATCACGCCAGCAACTAGAGGGATGATCCTCGATAGCAGCGGTAAACCGCTTGCGATTAACCGAGTTGGTTTGGTCATTTCCGTGGATCGCTCGATTCTTGATAAAGAAGAGGATCGGGGAGTTGCCTCACTAAAGGCGACGGCGAAAGCCCTACAGATGCCATTTGAGGAGGTCTTCGGTAAAACTCGCCTTTGTGGCGAGAAAGTTGATCGTGCATTAACTGGTGGCGCGCGCTGTTGGAATGGTTCGCGTTATCAACCCATACCTATCTCAATTGATGCAAGTGAAGAGGTCGCGCTTTCAATTGTCGAACATGCAGAGCGTTACCCTGGCGTTTTGGCATCACCACAAGGTTTTCGCTACTACCCAGGCATAGAGGGCGTTAACGGTGCACATCTACTTGGCTATGTTGGACCAATTAGTGAGAAAGAATTAGCAGGGGAGACAAGTCGAAAGTTCTATCTCAATGAATATGTAGGAAAGGCAGGGCTTGAGAAAACCTACGATGAAGTTCTTCGTGGTGAACCAGGTGTAAAGACAATTGTCGTTGATAGAAAAGAATCTGCCACAAGCGTCTTGAAAGATAA
>CAZZFG010000124.1:0-3032 GCA_964653345.1 uncultured Bifidobacterium sp.
AGTCGGATATGAAATCACAACGTCCGATGCATCGATTGCTCCAAGGTGAAGTTGGTTCGGGCAAGACCATCGTTGCATTACGCGCCTTACTAGCTGTCGTTGATACGGGTGGTCAGGGTGCGCTGCTCGCACCCACTGAAGTGTTGGCGGCGCAGCACTTTCGTTCCATCTCTGCAACGCTTGGCGAACTAGCAACTGCAGGAATGCTCGGTGGTAGCGATCGCGCCACTCGAGTGGTGCTGCTGACTGGCTCCACACCTGCGCCAGCGCGTAAAGAAGTATTAGCACAGATAAAAGATGGTTCTGCTGGAATCGTCATCGGCACACATGCGCTGTTAAGCGAGGGTGTTGATTTTGCAGATCTTGGATTGATAGTCGTCGACGAGCAACATCGCTTCGGTGTTGAGCAACGAGATGCGCTCAAACTTAAGGCGCAACTTCCGCCACATTTACTAGTGATGACAGCAACCCCCATTCCACGGACCGTGGCGATGACAGTCTTCGGTGATTTGGATATTTCTACATTGACTGAGCTTCCAAAAGGGCGCTCACCCATCACAACACATGTCATCCACGAGGTAGAAAAGCCGCATTATGTTGAACGAGCATGGGAGCGAATTCTCGAAGAGGTGAGCAAAGGTGCGCAGGCTTATGTCGTAGCACCAAGAATTGAAAGCAGCGAAAAAGATGGCGACGAGTCGCGTGAGCAAGCACGCTCAGTGGAGTCGCTCTATCAATTCCTCACCCAGGGCCCACTTAAATCTTTACGAGTAGGTTTGCTGCACGGCAAGTTAACTAGCGAAGAGAAAGATCGAATCATGCGATCGTTCGCACAAGGTGATATCGATTGCCTAGTCGCAACAACGGTTATCGAAGTTGGTGTTGACGTTCCTAATGCAACTGTCATGGTGATTGCCGATGCAGATCGTTTTGGAATTTCGCAACTTCATCAACTCCGCGGTCGAGTGGGGCGTGGTGCTAAACCAGGTCTTTGTTTACTACTAACCACAGTGGATGAGCAGAGCGCAGCGATGGAGCGATTGCAAGCGGTTGCTCGTTCGGTTGATGGCTTCGAACTCGCACGAGTCGACTTAGACCAACGACGTGAAGGCGATGTACTCGGCACGGCACAATCAGGTAGCCGTTCCCAATTGCGCCTCTTGCGAGTCTTACGAGATGAAAAGATCATCGAACGAGCTCGCGAAGTGGCGACACAGATCATTGCTGCAGATCCGGAATTGGTAAACCATGATGCGCTCCGTGATGAACTTGCTAAGTTAGAACGTGACGAACGTTCAGATTTCATTGAGAAGGCCTAATAACGACTATGAGAATCATCGCTGGCAGCGCTAAAGGAAGAACTCTCACACAACCGGCAGGAGTGACAAGACCAACCTCGGATCGAACGAGAGAGGGGATCTTCTCTGCGCTCGAATCTGAAATCGGAACCTGCGAAGGAATAACATTCCTTGATCTTTTTGGCGGTACAGGTGCGGTGGGATTAGAAGCGCTCTCACGCGGCGCGAGCGAAGTGATTGTGGTGGAAAAAGATGTGAAAGCTGCATCCGTCTGTCGCGAGAATTACGATTTGATTTCACGTGATACATCGGGAACATTTTCGGTGCTTCGAATGAGCGTTGATAGCTACCTTGATCGTGAAGCATCAAAACTTCCTAGCTGTGACGTGGTCTATCTCGATCCTCCGTATGAGTTTGCCAATGACGTCATTGAGAAGATTCTCAGCAAGATTTGTAATCGAGGGTTGCTCCGCACCGATGCAGTCGTCATTGTGGAGCGTTCCTCTCGAACCGCGCCCTTCACATGGCCCGCAGGGCTTGCGGCCTTGAAGGAGCGGAAATATGGGGAGGGCGCTGTTTACTTCGGGGTTTCCTGATTTCTCGCCCTGAACCGGGTCCGCTTGCTACCGTGTCCTCATGATGCGCGTGGTTTGCCCAGGCTCGTTCGACCCCATCACCTATGGGCATCTTGATGTCATCGAGCGTGCGAGCGAGCAGTTTGATGAAGTCGTAGTTGCGGTTCTGGTCAATCGAACCAAAGGCTCACTTTTTACAGTGGAAGAGCGAATGGAGATGATCCGCGAGACGGTCAAGGCTTTCCCTAATGTGAAAGTGGATTCGTGGAGCGGGCTGTTGATTGATTACTGCAAAGAACGAAAGATCCCGGCGATTGTCAAAGGACTTCGCGCGGTGAGCGACTTTGATTATGAACTTCAAATGGCTCAGATGAATCGCCAACTCTCTGGAATAGAGACTTTATTCATGGCGACTCGTCCAGAGTTCTCGTTTCTCTCATCTTCTCTAGTGAAAGAGTTGGCAACTTATGGTGGCGATGTCACAACGTATGTACCTGCGCCAGTGCACGCTTCGCTAGTTGAGCGTATCGGAGGAGGTAAGCGCTAAATGGAGTCACTTGATAAATTGCAACTTGCGCTCTCAATGGTCGAAGAGGCTCGCTCGGTTCCGCTCAGCGCTTCGTGTGTAGTGCATCGCGGCGAATTACTTGGCGTACTCGATGAAGTTCGCTTAAGTCTTCCTTCTGATCTTGATGCTGCGTCGAAGGTTCTCACAGATCGTGATTCGATTATTGAAGAGGGCCGAGTCAGTGCAGAGCAACTCGTTGCGATGGCGCGTGAAGAAGCAGCGCGACTTGTTGAACAGACCGAGATTGTTATAGCGGCACGCGCAGAGGCGGAGCGAATCTTGAGCCAAGCGCATCAAAGCGCTCAGGAACAGCGCGATGAGGTCGATTCCTATATTGATTCCCGACTAGCAACGCTTGAAGTGATTCTTACGAAAACTATGGATGCCGTTGTCAAGGGGCGAGAGCGTATCGCAGGCGCTAGCGAGAAGGATGTTCTCTCCCAGCTAGCAGACGAATAGATTTCGAGATATTGCAAATGAATGGGTCAGTCGCATCCGAGTTCGCCATCTCAATTCACGATCTACGTCGCCAACCGGGCGAGATGATGGAAATCAATCGCCGCTTTCCCACTCCAGAGCGAATCGGAATCG
>CAZZFG010000125.1:0-3014 GCA_964653345.1 uncultured Bifidobacterium sp.
TTGGTTGTGTAGAAGCGGTTGCAAGTGGTCGGGCCATGGAACGGCGTGCGCACGAGAGTGGTTTTGCCTCGACCCAAGAGTTGGCTGAGGCAGCTCGCACTGGTGATGGCAGCGCGAACGCGCTCTTTGATCAGATGGGTTGGGCAATTGGCGCAATTGCTGGACGTTTAACAAATGTCGTTGATTTACAAGTACTTGTCATCGGCGGCGGCTTTGGTGCGACCTTCGACCTCTGGGAAGCGGGCGCTACCCGAGGCTTGCGCGAGAACATCGTGGTCCCCAATTTGCGATCGATTCCAGAATTTAAACGTGCGCAATTAGGTAACGATGCCGGCGTAATCGGAGTGGCAGATTTCGCTTACGGCAAGGTGTGAATTAGCTCTACCAATGCAGGCCAGTTTCTTCCAAACGCAGGATGAAGTGCGAGTGCAGAAACTTCGCTTCGTTCCACCCAGCGCACTTCAATCGACTCTTGATTAGCGGCAATCGGATCGCAGCGTTGATGCGCTAGAGCAATAATGGTGTGATAACCCCAGGCGCCATGTTCCTGACAACTTTCGCCAATGACTTCGATTTCATCCGCCATAATTCCAATCTCCTCATGAGCTTCGCGAAGCGCGGCTTCTCGATAACTTTCGTGGGAATCGCGCGCACCGCCAGGAATGCCCCAGGTATCGCCGTTATGTACCCAAGGCGCTCGGTGTTGGAGCAGGATCTGAGTTCCGCGGATCAATAGGAGACCGGCAGCGCCGTGGAGTCCCCAATGTTTGCTGCCGCATGTGCATTCGATCCATCCATCACCATCGCGCGGCGCCATACCTATTGCTACCACAGCCGCGCGGGATATCCCAGTTGAATTCCTATCCACACCGGATGAGAGGGTGGAATACTCCGCGGATCGTGCACTTCTACTCTCGCGTCAATGAGAACGAAGTGGACACTGTTTTTTCTCGTCGCATGTTTAATCTCCGGATGTGGATATAGCGGTCCGATACCGAGCACAAGTAAATCCACAGATGGCCAAGGTCCAACTGGTGAAATTTCATTCCCCGCCGAAAGCTCGCGCGAGAGCTATCTGATTCCACCAGAAATTCCGACTTCATTAGTTACATACATTTTTACTCGCCAATCCAACGTAAGGAATCAAGGCGAAATTCTCGCGATTTCTGTTCGCGATCAGAGCAGGGGAATGTGGACTTTGGAAATTCTCCGTGAAACCTTCCCAGATCAGATCACCACAGAGGTACTGCACTTTAAAGCAGAGGGGGCAACGTGGCGCGAAATGTAACGAGTGTAAAGAGCGTAACGAGTGTAAAGATTGCGCTCGCGGCTACTTTTCTCCCGCTTTTCTTCCTTGTTGGAGAAGGTGGTGCACAGAGTGCAAGTTGCGCGAAAACGTGTGTAACGGTCACGCGCGAAGGTGGCGAGTTGGTCATCACCGCGCGTCGTGATCCAATCAAGCGCCTACCGAAGCCAATTGCCGCACCATCACCTTCTCCGACTCCTTCGGCGAGACCGTCGATATCTTCTGGAACGCCAACGAGAAAACCTGTGCGGAAGAGAGCTCCGCAACGATCGCTCTCCGATGAAATTCGCGAAGTGCTTCCACACACCTCATTTACCGTTTTACCTAAAGCAGGCGCAGTGATTCATGAGCCGTTACTTGTGCGCGCACTCGGATGTGCGCCCTTTCAAAAAACGCTCCCGATTCTCGATACATCAATTCATTTAAATCTCTATCCAACTATTGAGTGGAGTTGGGGCGATGGTTCTGTAGATAGGTGGCGAGGCGCCACAGAGCGTGGAGCGCATATCTTTAGCCGCCCTGGTCGATATCTCATTGCGATGAGCTGTGAATGGAGCGGCGCTTATCGAACGCCGGAAAGTCCATGGGCGCCCATTCCCTCGGGGATAACCTCAATTGCTACGCAGAGCGTTGAGCTATTTCGTGCGCGGGTGTTCTTCACCGATTGAGCTCATCCACAGCGCAGCGCCAGAGCAGGTGAACGCGTCTTACCTGCCCAGCACCCTTTCGCTCATGACAATAATTTCTACACCTACTGAATTAATTACCGCTGTGCCTTTTTTACTTGATGCCCATCCCGAAGATGCGCTTGTTTTCATCGCCCTTCGCGATGGCGCTGTTGAATGCGCAATTCGTAGAGATATTCCACAAGAGTGGAGCGACGAAGAGGTTGATGAACTGCTCGTTCCTGTGCAAGAAAGTAACCCAGAGGAGTTGCTCATCCTCGCTTACCTGCCACCAACAATAGAAAAAGAGAGCAGCGAGAAATTTCTGAGTGAGCTCCATGCCCAGGCTGAAGAGATTGCTCCAGTCAAGGATTTTCTCATTATTCACGGCGCTCGATGGCGTTCATTCCTATGTAAAGACCAATCGTGCTGCGACCCACGAGGGCAAGAGCTTCCCGATATCCAATCCAGCGCAATTGCAGCTGAGCATGTTTTCCAGGGCTTACTGATGCCTGCTGGATTGAGATCAATGCGCAGTGCAGATTCTCAGCAGGTGCATGGCGATGGTGACCTCTCGTTACATGTTCTGAGCGCTGCACATGCGGAAGTTGCCCAAAGCGACCCGGCACTTCGTTCGAAGCGTGGAGTTGTGACGCTTTTACGTCTTATCTCTGCGTTTACCATCAGCAATAGAATCGAAGACGATCGATTGGCTGCGGCAGCGCTTGTCGCATTTACCGATATTCAGGTCCGTGATTTTGCGATTGGTTCCCATGGTGATGAGAACTTGACCTTGCATCTTTCGCTATGGAGCGAACTGCTCGCAATTGCGCCAGCGGGGTATCGCGCACCTGTCGCCACTGTGCTTGCGCTCCTTCGCTACGAAGATGGCGATAGTCAGGGCGCTCGAGCGATGCTAGAGCGGGCCCTATGTGATGACCCGCATTACTCACTTGCACATCTTTTGCAAAAGACCTTTGCTGCAGGCTGGCCGCCTGAGGCGTTCACCACGATGCGCCATGAACTCCATCCGAAACTCCGTG
>CAZZFG010000126.1:0-2999 GCA_964653345.1 uncultured Bifidobacterium sp.
GATAAGCGACCGATGCTCTCCGATCTCCGTGAATCAGGTTCGATTGAACAGGATGCCGATATGGTGATCTTGCTCCATCGCGAAGATGTCTACGAGCGAGATTCTCCTCGCCAAGGTGAGGCAGATTTAATTGTTGCCAAGCACCGTAACGGTCCGACAAAGACTGTCACTGTCGCATTCCAAGGCCACTTCTCACGCTTTGTTGATATGGCGCAACAGCTATAAGAGAGTGCAACTAGGTTGCTATCCGTGCGCACCTTGGCGCGAGCGTTCGGTCAAATAGATGCCGACTAACACGGTTGCGCCGCCGAGAATCTGGAGTGGCGTGAGCGCCTCGCTCAACACTAGCCAAGCAATTCCGCCCGCAATGACTGGTTCTAACATAGCGATCACGCTTGCCTGTGAGGCAGGGATCCGTTTTACACCGTAGGTAATGAAGAGGTAAGGCAGAATCGAACCAAAGACAATCAAGACTCCTATTAGCTGCCAACCCACGATGTAATTTCCAGGGCTCAACTCTTCAAGAGATAGTTGGGTAGTGAAGATTTCAGTCGGAAAGTTCCACAGCGGTTGCACGATTGCAAGTGCGAGCGCTGCAAAACCAAAGACGTAGACCAAGAGGCTTAAGCCATCTCGAATTTTCACCGTCGCCTCTAACCGTAAGAAGTAGTAGGCGAGAAAGAGCGCATCGATAAATGCTGCAATCACGCCCAAGCCATCGAGCTTCAGCCCACTCCATATTTCAGTGACGAGCAAGAGCCCAGCGAGCGCTGTACCAATTCCCCACCACATCATTGGTTTAACGATTTGATGGCGGAAGAAGCGGATGAATAGCGCGATCCAGATTGGCGCCGTGAACTCAATAACGAGGGTGATACTTACTGGCATTCGGGTTACTGCAAAGAAATAGAAGGCCTGTACCCCAGCGATACCAAAAATCCCCATCAGGAAAAGGTTGGGAAGCTCTTTGCGGGTAACCCGGAGCGCTTGTCTGTTTGTGATTAGGAGGAAAAGCAGGAGCGCTACGAAAACTCCCGAGGTCCGGATTTGCGTCAATCTAACTGGACTAATTCCACCCGCGATGATGAGTTTGGCAATAACGCCCGTAGTCGCAAAACAAAACGAGCTGAGGATAACTAAAATCTCACCGGTGAATTTCCGCACCGAGTGAGTGTACTAGAAAGCGTTTTCGGTGAGCTCCATTATCGAGTTGTCAGTCTTTTCGATAACCGCGCGATCAACTGCGATGTAGGGAAGCACATGTTCGACAAAGAATTTCGCAGCAGCGATTTTTCCCTCGTAGAACGGCTTCTCTTTTTCGCTTGCCGTTACTAATTTCTCAGCGGCGATATCTGCTTGACGGAGTAGGAGCCACGCGCAGATGATGTCGCCGACGTTCATGAGTAAGCGGCTAGTGTTAAGGCCCACTTTGTAGATTTCTTTTGGATCTTCTTGTGAGGCCATCGCAACGCCAACCATCGCGCCGATGGAAGTGTTCACTTCATTAAGAGCGGCGCCTAATTGTGCTTTGAGATCAGCATGCGCTCCTCCTGATGCAGCGAGTGCACCAATCTCTTTGCCAATCTTTCGAATTGCTTTACCGCCATCTTTAACAATCTTGCGGAAGAAGAAATCAAGTCCTTGAATAGCAGTAGTGCCTTCATACAAAGTATCGATTTTTGCATCGCGAACATACTGCTCGAGTGGCCAATCTTGAGTAAAGCCAGAACCACCGAACGTCTGGAGAGATTCAGTACCAAGGAGCGTCCAGGATTTCTCGCTGCCATAGCCTTTAACGATAGGCAGAAGTAAATCGTTGAGCGCTTCGAGCTCGGCAAGCTTCTCTGGGCTCTCACCCGATGCTTGCTTAATGACAATCTCATCTTGAATTGATGCGGTGTAGAGAACGAGCGCGCGCATCGCTTCAGCGTATGACTTCTGCACCATCAGCGAACGGCGCACATCTGGATGATTAATAATCGTGACACGTGGGCTCGCCTTATCAGCAGCCTTAGTTAAATCAGGGCCTTGTACGCGGGTTTTTGCGTAGGAGAGCGCCTGCAAATAACCAGCGCTCAGGGTGGCGATTGCTTTGGTGCCGACCATCATGCGCGCAAATTCGATGACTTTGAACATTTGCGCAATACCTTCATGTACATCACCGAGTAGATATCCAACAGCTGGTTCTTTTTCGCCGAGGTTCATCTCGCATGTTGAAGAGACATTAAGACCCATCTTGTGTTCAATCTTGGTGACATAGGCGCCATTGCGCTTGCCAAGTTCACCAGTTTTAGCATCAAACATGAATTTAGGAATTAAGAAGAGCGAAAGTCCTTTTGTACCCGCTCCACCACCTTCGCGACGAGCAAGGACGAAGTGGATGATGTTCTCGCTCAAATCATGATCACCTGAGGTAATGAATCGCTTTGTTCCTGTTATGTGCCACGTTCCATCACCTTGATCGACAGCCTTGGTACGACCTGCACCAACATCGCTACCCGCGTCAGGTTCAGTGAGCATCATCGTTGCGCCCCACTCACGCTCAATCATCAAGCGTGCGATGTTCTTATCGCGTTCTGTTCCTAACATATGCGCAACATGTGCGAAGGCAGTTCCGGATGCATAGATATGAACAGATGGATTAGAACCCAGAACCATTTCAGCAATTGCCCACCGAATTGATGGTGGGATTACGGTGCCACCGAGCTCTGCAGGAGCATCGATACGCCACCACTCGCCATCCATGTATGCGCGATATGACTTGATGAATGATGGAGGAAGTTTTGCATCGCCAGTCGCTGGATTGAAATCAACGCCAAGTCGATCGCTTTCAACAAATGAAGCTGCAAGATCGACTTCAGATAAACGTTTGACCTCTTCAAGCATTCCCATTGCGGTTGCGCGGTCGACCTCAGCAAATGGACCCTTCTCCAAAATCTCGTCCCGTTTGAGCAGGTCAAAGAGGGTGAACTCGATATCGCGGAGGTTGGCTATGTAGT
>CAZZFG010000127.1:0-2945 GCA_964653345.1 uncultured Bifidobacterium sp.
AGTTGGATAGAGCGATCGCCTCCTAAGCGGTAGGTCACCAGTTCGATTCTGGTCGAGGACACGTTAACTAAACGAAAATTACGGTGCGATTACCAAGTAAGAAAATTCTATCTTCTGCATAGAGGCGAACCGCTTTTGCTAAAACACGTCGCTCAATATCTCGGCCGATGGATATTAAATCTTCGGGAGTAGATGAGTGCGTAACGTGCGCAATATCTTGTTCGATGATTGGACCTTCATCGAGATCTTCTGTTACAAAATGTGCGGTAGCGCCGATGATCTTGACGCCACGTTCGTAAGCCTGGTGATAAGGACGGGCTCCTTTAAATCCTGGAAGGAAGGAGTGATGAATGTTGATGATATGGCCTGCAAATTCGTTGCAGAATTCCTTAGAAAGGATTTGCATATATCGAGCGAGCACAACGACATCGATATCTAGAGATTGGATGCGCGCCATAATCTCGCGTTCTTGACTCTTTTTATTTTGTGAGTCGACTGGAAGATGTTCGAAGACAATTCCATGTGATTCGACTAGTCCGCGAAGCTCATCGTGGTTTGAAACAACTAATGGAATTTCCACCGGTAGCTCACCAAGCTCACGGAGGTAGAGCAGGTCGCGCAAGCAGTGGCTCTCTTTAGTGACCATGATTAGGGCACGAGGACGTTTGGTGACCTCGCGAATCTTTAGCTCTGGAGCGAATCGGGCGAGCTCACGTTGCACAATCTGCTCGGCATCGTCGCGGGAGGTATCTGTAGTAAAGCGAGTTCGCATACAGAACATGCCGGTGATGGGATCGGTGAACTGTTGGTTCTCGATGATGTTGCCGTCGCATTTGAGCACCGCATCGGTCATCGTGTGCACGATTCCTGAGGTGTCTTTACACGTGAAGGTGGCGAGCAAATCCATCTGAGCAGTCTAGTTGATTGCTAGTGCGAGATGGAGAAGCGTTTGAGCGCTGCTGGGGCCCACCAGTTAGCCTTGCCAAACATACGCATTAGGGCAGGAACCAGGAGCGCGCGCACGATCGTTGCATCGAGAAGGATTGCGAATGCGACACCGAGACCAAGAATTTTTATCGATGTGACTCCACTGAGAATGAAGGCGGCGAAGACGACAGAGAGGATCATTGCTGCAGCGGTGACAATTCGTGCAGATTTCTGTAGACCGTAGGCAACCGCTTCCGTGTTATCCCCTCGGCGGTCATACTCTTCCTTAATTCTTGATAGTAAGAAGACTTCATAATCCATCGATAGTCCAAATGTCGTCAATAGCATCAAGATGATCATGCCGGTATCAACTGTTCCAGTTATCGTGAAATCACCGAAGAACTTTGCGAGATTCCCTTCGATGAAAATCCACGTAATGACTCCGAGCGTTGCGCTCAAAGAGAGCACATTGAGCAGGATTGCCTTGATGGGCAGGATGATCGAACCAGTAAACGCGAAGAGCAGAATCAAAACGCTCAGGAAGACCCAACCCAACGCCCAGGGGAGCGCCCGTGCGATTCCATTTTGGGTGTCGGTGTAATCGGCGGCAACGCCCCCGATAAGAAGACCTTGTGGTGCGGGTATTTTTCGGATTTCAGTGATCAAAGTTTGGGCAGCGGAGGTGCGTGGGCTCATTTTGTGAATCGCTTGGAACTTTATGATCCCATTCGCTGATGTATTTCCTGTCACTTCGATGATTCCAGGAATTACTCTTACTTTATTCTTGTAAGAATCGATCTCTTCCGCGGAAAGAGTTTTTTCGCCATCGATAAATAGGAATTCGATAGGTGTTGCTTCTCGACCAGGGAAACGCTCATCGATTAATTTCGAGGTCATCGCGACTGGATGCGTCTTAGGTAGCACCGTCACATCAGTTTGGCCAAAAGCGATATTTCGAATAGGTGCAGCGAGAATTCCCAAAACAATCAAAGTGAGGATGGTGATAGTTAGGGGTTTGCGCATAACAAAGCGCGCCAGGTCAGCCCACCGGCCATCCTCCTTGGGAGTGATTGAAGACTTTCGAATAGCAAATGAGTCGATTCGTTTTCCAAGCAGGGCCAAAGTGGCTGGTAACGGAATAAGCGCTCCAATGACTGCCAGTGCAACAACAGCGATACCGGCGTAGCCAAAGGATTTGAGGAAGTTAAGTGGGAAGAGCAGGAGCGATGCCAGGGTGACTAGAACGGTTAAACCAGAGAAGAACACGGTGCGTCCTGCAGTTGCAACTGTTCTCACGACAGCATCATGAATGCTCTTGCCTTGGTGGAATTCCTCACGGAAACGATTGACGATGAGGAGCGAGTAGTCGATGCCAAGTCCTAAACCAAGTCCAGTGATCAAGTTCATCGCGTAGATGCTCACATCAGTGATGAGAGTCAGTAGATAGATAATGAAGAACGATCCTAAAATTGCGCTGATTCCGACAACTAACGGCATGCCGGAGGCTATCAATCCACCGAAAACAAAAAGCAAGAGCAAAAAGGTGAGGGGTATTGCAATCGACTCAGATTTCTTGAGGTCTTCGCTGATTTTGGTATTAATGGCGTCGCCAACCGCGCCAGTTCCTGTGTAATAGATTGATAGACCCTTGTAGCTACTACCAAGTCGCTCTTCCACTAACTTTGCGACGTTACTTAATCCATCAAAAGATTCATCGCTGCCGTATACGAAGAGATAGCCGGCTTTCTTATCTGCGCTCAACAATTGTGGAGCGCCAGTTGACCAATAAGAAACGATATCGGTTACACCTTCGATGCTGGTGATTTCGTTCGCGATAGCGGTTACGTTTTGTCTGACTGTTGGATCATCTGCCGTGGCATTCGGTGAATCAATCACAAGTAACACCGCAGGATCTTTGACCTTGAAGTCATCTTTGAGATATTCAAATGCGCGAGATGATTCACTCTTTGGGTCGTTATACCCGCCACCATCTAATTTTCCGAATGCCTGAAACCCAA
>CAZZFG010000128.1:0-2915 GCA_964653345.1 uncultured Bifidobacterium sp.
CAATGGAACGCGCGAGAGTCAATAACTCTGAAGCAGTCTTCGCAACCGCGCCATTGGTGTGATCAACAAATACGAAAATTTGACTCATTAGATCAACCTCATTTCTGCAAGGAACTCAACTAAAGCGCTGCCTGCACTGCCTTCATCGATGACTTTTATTCCTGCTCCGCGAGCTGGGGCAAGCGCAAAATCATTAACTTCACTCCATGCGCCACTAGCGCCCACTTCATTGGCTGCGATTCCTAGTTCGCCAAGGCCTATTTGAGTAATTGGCTTCTTCTTTGCCGCCATGATTCCCTTAAACGATGGATAACGTGGTTCATTGATCTTTTCGATCACTGTGACAATCGCTGGCAATTGAGCTTCCATAGATTCGACACCTTCGTCTGTCATGCGCTTAGTTGTGACTTTGCCCGAGTTCACATCAATCTGAACTTCGCCTGCAAAAGAGAGATGCGGCAATTCAAGTCGCTCAGATAGCATTGATGGAATTACGCTCATCCGCGCATCAGTCGATTCGGTTCCAGTGAGAATCAAATCTGGCTGTTCTCTCTTGATTGCTTCAGCGAGCACTCGCGAGGTACTTAACGCATCAGATCCGGCGAGCGCACCATCATTAATGTGAATCGCTGCATCGGCGCCCATTGATAACCCTTTGCGAAGCGCCTCTTGCGCTCGCTCTGGCCCCATAGAAAGAAGAGTGATGGTGTGCCCGGCTTCAGAACCGCCATTTGCTTCGACGATGCGTAGCGCTTCCTCGACTGCATACTCATCAAGATCGTTAAGTACCGCATCAGCGCTCTCTCGATCGAGCACTTTGGCAGGCGAGAGTTTCTTCTCTGCCCATGAATCGGGTACTTGCTTCACACAGACCAAAATCTTCACGATGTGCTCCCGCAACGAGATAGTGATGAACCGCACCGAGGCTGCCACGGCTCTGAATGGTTATGTTACCGAGCAGTAACTGAAAAAACCCAACGAATTACTCCTTAGTAACCGAATTCACCCTTTACCCTGAACCAATGCTCGCACTCGTGGCTCCCGGACAGGGGGCGCAAACCCCTGGATTTCTCAATCCCTGGCTCGAGCTTCCCAGAGCGAAAGATCTCCTCGCCTGGTGGGGCGCAGTCGCTGGAGTAGACCTCCTTCATCTCGGCACCACCGCTGATGGCGATGAAATTAAGGCGACCGAGAATGCGCAGCCGCTTCTAGTATCAGCGGGGCTGCTTGGCGCTCTGTCGCTATTCCCCCATCCATCTGATGCATTCGGAAAAGTCGGCGTAGTCGCAGGCCATTCAGTTGGCGAGTTCACAGCAGCAGCAGGTGCGCGGGCCATTACCGCGGAGTCGGCGATGGTCTTGGTGCGAGAACGTGGCTTAGCAATGGCGCAGGCATCAGCTCGCGTGCGCAGTGGAATGTCGGCGCTCCTTGGTGGCGAACGCGAGTTAGTTCTTGATGCAATTAATAAGTATCAATTGATAGCGGCAAATGAGAATGGCGCTGGACAGATTGTTGCGGCTGGCTTACTTGAGAATTTGCAAGCGCTGGAGGCGAACCCGCCCGAGGGTGTTCGGGTCCGACCGCTCGCTGTGGCAGGTGCGTTCCATACCTCTTATATGGAGAGCGCCCACGCGCGGCTCGCCCAACTTGCGCGTTCAGTGAGCGTGCGTGATCCACGCACCAGAGTCCTCTCCAATGCAGATGGCGCAGTGGTCCATTCGGGGCGCGAGATTCTTGATCGGATGGTGTCGCAGATTTCTCAACCTGTGCGGTGGGACTTATGTATGAAGAGTATGGGCGAATTAGGTGTGACAGCCGTTATTGAAGTTCCGCCTGCGGGCACATTAGTAGGCCTCATCAAGCGAGCGTTACCTGGAGTGGAAACGCTGGCGCTCAAGACTCCAGAAGATATTCCTGCTGCGATGGATATCATCGCAAGACATGGATTCCCTAGTGAACTCAGTGATAATCCAACATGGCGCATGATTGTTGCGCCATTCTCGGGCAAATTCACGCACACCGATGTCCAAGTTGGAGATGAAGTCAGTGCTGGGCGAGTTATTGGAAAAGTTTCCAATCGACAAGAGAGCGTTGATCTACTCTCAGATCACGGTGGCATCGTGATTGAATTCATGGTTGAAGATGGCGATCCAGTTGCGCCCGGCCAGCCAATCGCTCGGTTACATCCAAACGGGCAAGGAGCACATTGATGGTCGCAATTAAATCTCCTTCGATGCAGCGACATTCAAAGATCGTGAGCGTTGGAGTTTACCGCCCTCGTCGGAGCGTTCCCAATAGCGAAATTATTGCTGCAATTGATTCGAGTGATGAATGGATTAAAGAGCGGAGTGGAATTCACTCACGACGCATCGCCGGCGAAGATGAAAGCGTTGTGAGCATGTCTGTCGCTGCTGCACAAAGCGCCCTGGAACGAGCTGGTATCTCGGCGGAGCAACTTGGTGCGGTCATCTGCGCCACTGTCACATACCCATTCCAAACCCCAAGTGCAGCAACAGATATCGCGCTGCAATTAGGCGCGCCAAAAGTGCCTGCATTTGATATCTCTGCGGCATGTGCAGGATTCTGTTACGGCGTAGGAATCGCAAGCGATCTTGTGCGTGCGGGGACCGCTGAATATGTGCTGCTCGTCGGAGTAGAAAAACTCTCGGATTTCACCGATCCTAGTGATCGAGGAACGGCTTTTATCTTCGCAGATGGGGCTGGAGCGGTCATCATCGGACCCTCTGACACTCCGGGAATCGGTCCAATGATTTGGGGATCTGACGCCACCGCGCGCGAGGCGATAATGATGGAACCATCATGGGTTGACCTTCGCAATCCTGATTCAAAGGGTTGGCCGGATATCAAAATGCAGGGCCAGGCTGTCTTTCGCTGGGCGGTTTACCAAATGGCAC
>CAZZFG010000129.1:0-2877 GCA_964653345.1 uncultured Bifidobacterium sp.
CTTGGCACTGCTTTTGCCTTTTGCGGCATGGCTTTTAGAAGGCACTGAGTTCCTCGCTTGTTAGTACTAGGGCTGTTCGGACTTCTGCTCGGGTCCGAATTGGGCTCGATAGCTATATTGTACTCAGGAAGCGCTACAGCGCGCTAAAAATGCGGTTTTGGCCCGCCTTATGAGCGCTCGTGCGCCCTGGAAATCGCTCTGCGGATAATCTCCCCCACCGACTCGACCTCCACCAGGAAGCCATCGTGACCAAAGGGTGAGGAGAGCACATCTGGCTCTTCCGCAGTCGGGGTGAGTTCTGAGATCTCCTTCTGTAGGCGAGGCGGAAAGAGTCGATCAGTATCGATAGCGACCACGATGACCGGCACGGTAATCGAGGCAAGAGCTTTCTCTACCCCACCACGGTCGCGGCCAACATCATGGGAGTTCATCGCTTCAGTCAAGATGATGTAGGTGTTGGCATCAAAACGTTTAGCGAGTTTGTTCGCTTGGTGATCTAGGTATGACTCAACGGCATATCGACCAGTGTCATCTCCTTGCATGTCGCGGCCAAAGCGCATATCCATCTCGACCTCTGAGCGATAAGTGAGGTGCGCGATTCGACGCGCAATACCCATCCCTTCGACTGGGCCTCGCTCTTGCTCGTAGTAGTCGCCAGAGTTGAAAAATGGGTCTTTTTTGATTGCCCTAATCTGAATGCTCGCAGTGCCAATCTGATCTCCTGTAGCAACAGCCGATGATCCGATAGTGCAGATTGCCCCGACTTTTTCAGGGTGGGTGATTGCCCACTCCAAAGAGCGCATGCCGCCAAGTGATGGCCCTACTGCGATGAGATATTTATTTATTTCTAATTTCTCGGTGAAGGCTGCCTCTGCTGCGACCATGTCGCGAATGGTTAACGAAGGAAAACGCGAGCCCCATCGTTTTCCATCAGGTGCAATCGATGATGGACCAGTTGATCCCTGACAGCCGCCGATGACATTTGGACAGACGATGAAGTATTTATCGGTATCAAAGGGCAACCCTGGGCCAACTAAAGAAGGCCACCACGAGGGAACATCAGACCAACCCGTAAGGGCATGATTAATCAAAATAGCGTTATTTTTTTCGCTATTTAATTGACCCCATGTTTGGTAGGCAATGGTGATATCGGGAAGAACTTCACCCGATTCTAAAGTGAGGTCGCCTATCTTGAGAAAGCGACGCTCACCTGGATCGTGATCTTCTAACCATGCCCCCGTAACGGGTTGGTCGGCGTTAATTACTTACTTCCCGGCTGCGGCAAACCCAGTCTCAAGATCTGCCTTGATGTCGTTGATATCTTCGATACCAAGACTCAAGCGAACTAGACCAGGGGTTACTCCAGCAGTGAGTTGCTCTTCTGGAGTCAATTGCGAGTGGGTAGTTGATGCAGGGTGAATCGCGAGTGAGCGAACATCACCGATGTTAGCAACGTGGCTAAAGAGCTCGAGCGCTTCGATGAACTTCTTGCCGGCGTCGATGCCGCCCTTAAGTTCAAAGGAGAGCACTGCGCCGGATCCCTTAGGTGAGTACTTCTTCGCCAACGCGTTCCACTGTGATGAAGGCAAGCTGGCGTAGTTCACCTTGGAGACTGCTGGGTGCTTCTCTAACCAGGTTGCGACGGCGAGCGCATTCTCAACGTGGCGTTGGAGGCGAAGGCTCAGGGTTTCAAGACCAAGTGCCAACAGCCATGCGTTAAATGGGCTCACTGCAGCGCCGGTATCACGGAGCAGCGTTAAGCGAATCTTGAAGATGTAGGAGAGGTTGGCGCCAAATGGCGAACCCACACCGAGGTTCACTGCATATACAAGGCCGTGGTAGCTCGGATCTGGCTCGTTGAAATTCTTAAAGCGAGCTGGATACTTCGCATAATCGAACTTGCCGGAATCGATAATTGCACCTACGACAGAGTTGCCGTGGCCAGCGAGGAACTTGGTTGCAGAGTGCACCACAACGTCGGCGCCATGCTCAATCGGCTTAATCAAATATGGTGTAGCAACGGTGTTATCGACGATCAGCGGAACGCCAGCATCGTGCGCAACCTTTGCAACCGCTGCGATATCCAAGAGATCGTTCTTTGGATTGGCAATGGTCTCGCCGAAGAATGCCTTGGTATTTGGGCGAACTGCTTTCTTCCAGGATTCTGGATCCTCTGGGTTGTCGACGAAGGTCACTTCAATACCAAATTTTGGCAAGGTGTAGTGGAAGAGGTTGTAGGTACCGCCATAGAGCGATGGTGAGGAGACGATGTGGTCGCCCGCTTCAGCTACGTTCGCAATTGCATAGAAGGTTGCAGCAGAACCTGATGCAACAAGAAGCGCTGCGACTCCCCCTTCGAGCGCTGCAAGGCGTTGCTCCACTGCATCCTGCGTAGGGTTCATGATGCGGGTGTAGATATTTCCCAACTCTGCTAGACCAAAAAGGTTCGCGGCGTGAGTTGTATCGCGGAATTGATAAGCGGTTGTCTGATAGATCGGCAGCGCACGCGCTCCAGTTGTTGGATCAGGAACTTGTCCTGCATGGATCTGCTGCGTATCAAATGACCAGTTAGCTGACATAACAAATATCCCTTCATAACTTTCTATAAGGGGGTATTACCGATTAACGGTGAGATACCCGCGCTTGTCGTTACGACTTTCGTAGCGACCTGGTCTTCACCCGGAGCACCCCACCGCGGTGGAGGGTTGCCGTCCAGTTAGCCGGGGCTAACAACTGGAACTCATGACCTAGAGAAAAAGATAGGGATAAGTCGGCTAAAAGTCCAATAGAGATCAGTTGCGCTGGCTAGCCCAAGAGCTCTGCACGGAGTTTCGGATGGAGTTCATGGCGCATCGTGGTGAACGCCTCAGGCGGCCA
>CAZZFG010000130.1:0-2852 GCA_964653345.1 uncultured Bifidobacterium sp.
GGCAGAGAGTGGATGGAGCGCGAGTGGAGCTGGGACGTCATTGGCGCTCGCTTCCGCGCGCTACTTGATTTGCACTAACCCAAGAGCAAGTGCGCGGGTAATTGCAGAAGTGCGGTTATCAGTTTCTAACTTACGGTAGATCGAAGCTAGATGAGTTTTCACAGTCGGAACGCTGATGAACAATTGCTGGGCGATAACTTGTAATTCCTGTCCTGACATCAAGCGCTCCAGGACTTCGAGTTCGCGGGGAGTTAGCTTTGGTTTTTCGCGTTCACGGCGGATGGCTTCACCTAACCCATCAGCGGTAAAACTTTTTGGCGCCTTTAGCGCAAGTTCAATGGCCTTGATGAGCTGGGCAATGGGCGCTGATTTATGAATCAGGGCATTAGCTCCCGATTCTGCGGCAGCGACGAGAAAATTCGAATTACTTTCAACAGTGAGGATGATGATGGCAAGGTTAGGTTTGATCTCACGCGCCCAACGAATCACATCGAAACTCAATCCATCAGGTAGATGTAAATCGGTAATGAGAATATCAGGATCAATTTTCGCTAATTGACCTCGCCCTTCAGCACAACTTCCTGCTTCATATATCTGCTGAAAACCATTTGCTTCGAGCGCTCGAATCAAGCCTTGGCGGACAATCGGATGGTCCTCGACAATGAGAAGTTTTAAGGTGCTTGAGGTAGCTGCGGATGGTGAATTCATCATTACCAGATCGTCAGTTGGTAATGATTACGCGAATTTTCTCGGAAGAATTCAAGAGTCCCACCCAGTGATGCAACCCGTTCTTGAGCACCTAGAGAACCGAAGTGATGGGAGCGTTCTCTGGTAGCCATCTCGTGGTCCATACCATCATCTGTAATCAGCACTCCGAATCGTGGGCCTGGTGATGTCGCAGAGATTGTGATCATCGATGCGCCTGAGTGCGCGAGAATATTGGTGAGAATCTCTCGGGTTGCCCTAAATAGCTCGATATTCTGGCTTCCATTAAGGGGAAAGTCACCCGCGATGCCATTGGTTATCGTGATTTCTGTAGTCGCAGCAACCTCGTGTACGAAGTCTCTGAGTAAATCTCCGAAACTCCGATGCTCATCTCGAAGGAGCGCGATTTCATCGCGCACAATTGTGCTCAACAGCGACAATCTCGAGCGAATCTCAAGCAGGGAGGTGCGCGACGCGCCTAGTGGTGCGAGCGCAACCGCTTCATCGCAAGAGAATCCAATGGCAGCAATCTCTTGCGCTAGCGTGTCGTGTAGGTCGCGAGCGATCTTTAGTCGCTCAGCACTCTCACTCGTAGAGTTTTTCAATCTCTACTGCAAACTCTTTGGCTACCACATGCCGCTTCACAGAGAGTTTTGCAGTTAGGTGGCCACCAGCAATCGTGAAATCAACTGGCAGGATTGTGAACTTACGTATTGATTCAGCTTTGCTTACCGCCTTATTCGCCTCATCAACCGCAGTTTGCACAACTGCGATGAGAGCTGGATCCTTGGCAAGATCTGCAATGTCTGCGCCACCTTTGTTATTGGCTGCTGCCCAGACTTTCACTGCATCAGCATCAATAGTGACGAGCGCCGCGATATATGGCTTGTTGTCGCCAACAACCATGCACTGACTAACTAGAGGATGTGAACGTAATCGATCTTCTAGAACTGCCGGCGCCACGTTCTTGCCGCCTGAAGTAACAATAAGTTCTTTCTTTCGACCGACGATATAAAGGAATCCATTCTCATCGAGTCGACCGAGATCTCCGGAGCGGAAATAACCATCTGCGGTGAAGACCTCACGATTGGCTGCATCGTTCTGCCAATAACCATTCATCACAATGGGGCCTTTTATCAATACTTCACCATCGTCATCGATTTTGATTGTGGTGCCAGGGATTGGACGTCCAACAGAACCGATCTTCACGGATGAGGTGAGGTTAAGCGTTGCTCCTGCAGTAGTTTCAGTTAGCCCATAGCCCTCAAGTACGCGCACACCTGCGCCCCGGAAGAAGTGTCCGAGTCGCTCACCAAGAGGCGCACCGCCAGAGATTGCGGCATCAACATTTCCGCCCATGATGTGGCGAATTTTGCTGTAAACGAGTTTGTCGAAGAGGGCATGTTGAATTCGAAGGCCGGGGGAGATGTGGCCGTTTTGCATTCCTTCGCTATAGGAAATGGCAACGCTTGCTGCTTTCCGGAAGATCTTTCCCTTTCCTGCGGCATCAGCTTTCGCTTCTGCGCCGTTGTAGATCTTTTCAAAGATTCGCGGCACGGAGAGCACAAAGTTCGGTTTGAAGCTGGCGAGGTCTGCCATCAAACGCCCCACAGGATCGCTGCAGTGTGCAAGGTGGAGTCCAGCACGTATCGCACCGATTTCGATCATGCGACCGAAAACGTGGGCTAACGGCAAGAAGAGCAGCGTGGATCCATCTGGTCTTAAGAAGAGATCTGACGCGCCTTCGACGACATTGCCGCATTCAGAGAGGAAGTTGGCATGCGTGAGTTGTACGCCCTTTGGTTTACCAGTAGTACCAGATGTGTAGATAAGAGTTGCAAGAGTTTCGGGGCGAAGTGAATGGCGACGCTCAGTGACCTGATCATCAGATACGCCCGTTCCATTCTGCGAAAGTTGTGCGAGCGCATCATCGGTGATCACCCAAACGTTCTGAAGATTTTTCGTTCGAACAGTCTCAACGAGAGCTGCGTGGGCTGGCGTTTCGACAACGATTGCTACCGCACCTGAATCTTCCAAAATCCACTGGATCTGCTCTGCAGAGGAGGTTTCATACACAGGAACAACTACTCCGCCGGCGAACCAAATGGCAAAATCCATGATGGTCCACTCGTAACGAGTGCGCGAGA
>CAZZFG010000131.1:0-2841 GCA_964653345.1 uncultured Bifidobacterium sp.
AAATTCAGAGCGAACCTTCGCTGCAATCTTGATTTCGGCCATCTGATCCCCCGTTACATTCTTCTCATTACCAGCGAGATTACGAGGCGCGCCCTTGGGCTAGCCGTCGATGACGGGATGTTCATCCCCTCGCCGGAAGGGTTGAAGAGTAACTCAGGAGGGGTGAGTTTGAAAAATCTGGCTAATTAATCGTTAAGAGTGGCCGTCAAAGAGGCTGGTGACCGAACCATCCTCGAAGACCTCCCGGATAGCCCGAGCTAGCAGTGGCGCGATGGAGAGAATGGTCAATCGATCGAACTTCGATTCTTCAGATATTGGAAGCGTATTGGTGACAACAACTTCACTAACCCGAGAATTCTTCAATCGATCGATTGCAGGGCCAGATAGGACCGCATGGGTCGATGCAACGATAACTTCACGCGCACCTTCATCGAATAATGCATCTACGGCTTTTGTAATCGTGCCAGCGGTGTCGATCATGTCGTCGATGACTACGCAGGTCTGTCCAGTTACATCTCCAACGACGCGTCCAGTCTTTGATTCATTAGGGATTCGCGGATCACGAGTTTTGTGAATGAAAGCGATTGGGCAACCGCCAAGTAAGTCAGACCAGCGCTCAGCTACTCGTACCCGGCCAGAATCTGGAGAGACGATAGTCAATCGAGTGCGGTCTACTTTGCTTCCCACGTAGTTGGCAAGCAGTGGTAGCGCGAATAAATGATCGACTGGTCCATCAAAGAATCCTTGGATCTGTGAGGTGTGCAGGTCAACCACCATCAAGCGATCTGCACCAGCGGTCTTAAATAGATCCGCCATCAAACGCGCGGAAATTGGTTCGCGCCCACGATGTTTCTTATCCTGTCGGGCGTAACCATAGAACGGCGCAATTACCGTAATTCTTTTCGCAGATGCGCGCTTGAGCGCATCAACCATGATGAGTTGTTCCATGATGTGCTTATTGACTGGCGTTGCATGGCTTTGCAGCACGAAGGCATCGCAACCGCGAACGCTCTCTTCGAAGCGAACGAAAATCTCACCGTTAGCAAAATCGTAAGCTGAAGTTGGAGTGAGTGGAATTCCTAATTCATCACCGACCTCTTGCGCGAGCTCAGGGAATGCGCGACCAGTAAAAAGTCGCAAGCGCTTCTCAGAGGAAAGTCGGATTTCGCTCACTTCGCTCCTAACTTGTTGCTCTTGTTGATCTCTTTGCTACTACTCCTGCGCACGCTCTGCGGCTTTCGCAGAATCGCTCCCAGCTCTCTTGCGGGTTACCCAGCCGAGAATATTCCGTTGCTGCCCTCTTCCCACGCCCATTGCCCCGGGTGGCACATTTTCTGTTATTGCCGAACCCGCAGCTGTATAGGCGCCATCGCCTATTTCAACCGGGGCGACCAGAATATTGTCGCTACCGATGCGGACATAATCGCCGATCACGGTCTCGTGCTTGGCTACGCCGTCGTAGTTGGCAGTGATCGTGCCTGCGCCGATATTGCTCTCGACGCCAATGGTGGCATCCCCAATATAGGAGAGGTGCGGGACCTTCGAGCCAGCCCCAATCGTGGAGTTCTTCACTTCCACGAAGGAACCCACCTTCGCGCCATCACCCAAGTGCGCCCCTGGACGAAGGAATGAATAAGGACCAACATGCGCATGGCGTCCAATCGTCGCGCCATCACATTCGGATTTAGTAATAACCGCTCCTGGGCCGACTATGCAATTAAATAGCCGCACATCGGGGCCGATGAGCGCACCGCTTGCAATCGTCGTCTCACCCTCGATTTGGCAACCGGGTTTGATCGTGACATCAGCATCGATTGCGACTGTTACATCAATGAATGTTGTTGGTGGATCAATGAGCGTGACCCCTTCAGACATTAAGCGCATGTTTACGCGATCGCGCATGATTGCCGTGGCTTCTGCTAATTGAATTCGATCATTCACACCGAGAATTTCAAAATACTCATCAGCGACAACTGGGACTACTTTCTTTCCCTCAGCGCGGATCAATTCGATAGCATCAGTCAAATACTCTTCGCCTTGCGCATTATTTGGAGTAATTGCGGCGAGCGCTCGCTGTAATGGCCCGAGTCGAAATGCATAAACACTCGAATTAACTTCGTGAACTTCTTTTTCATCGCTGTCAGCATCTTTCTCTTCGACAATCTTGAGGATGCCATTACTACTATCGCGAATAACCCGTCCATATCCATGCGGATCGTCAACATCTGCAGTCAAGACTGCTGCACCAACATCTGAAACTTCGCATGCGTTAATTAACCGCTCCAGCGTCTGGCCGGTAAGCAATGGCACATCGCCGGCAATAACGACAACTACTGTGCTCTCGCCACCGTCACGTTCGGTGGATGAGAGGGCGCCTTCAAGCGCTATCCGGACCGCATGTCCAGTTCCACCACGACGTTCTTGCAAAACAGTTGTAATCGCATCGTTGTAATTGGCAACTTCTTTTCTGACTTCTTCACTCTTAGCGCCGATAACAACGATCCGTTGCTCCGCATTAATACTTTCTGTCGCAACCAGCACATGACGAATAAGAGTTCGACCAAGAATGGTGTGCAGAACTTTAGGAACATCAGAGCGCATTCGCGTTCCTTCGCCTGCAGCGAGCAGAATTGCAACTCGCTTATTGCGATGGCTCGTCATGGAAGGCCTGCCCTCCTTCACCTCATCCACCACTTGGCGCGAGTTTCCTTCGACACCGTGGCGTGCGCTCCGCCACCTGGTATCGATCCAGGACCCTGGGCTTCAAAGGCCCATGTGCTAGCCACTACACCATGGCGGAACCCGTATTCTCTCGTATCTTCTCCCCCTTTTCGACCACGC
>CAZZFG010000132.1:0-2802 GCA_964653345.1 uncultured Bifidobacterium sp.
AATGGATAAAATTCTCATCACCGGGATTAGAGCTTTTGGTTTTCATGGCGTTCTCTCAGAGGAACGCGCAATAGGTCAAGATTTTGTTATTGATGTAGAGCTGCATGCAAACCTGAACAGTGCCGTTAAGTCTGACGATCTTTCCAAGACTGTGAACTATGCGGAAGTAGCCCTAGTGGTCAAGGAGGTAGTCGAAGGAGCGCCTTTTAATTTGATCGAGGCGGTTGCTGGAAAGATTGCTGATTTGATCTTGAAGAAATTTCGCAGAGTGCAGCGAGTGATTGTTACAGTTCACAAACCCCAGGCGCCAATACCAGTGGAGTTTCTCGACGTTGCGGTAGTAGTAGAGCGCAAGAGATGAGGGCAGTTCTCTCCCTTGGATCGAATCTGGGCGACTCTGAATCTATTTTGAGCTCTGCCGCAGAAGCTCTCAATGAGGTAGGCGAAGTAATTGCACTCTCTAATTTCTTTTTAAATCGTCCTGTTGGTGGTCCACCACAACCTGACTACCTCAATGCGGTTTTGATAATTGAGACGCAACTTGAGCCAGAGGAATTACTTACAGTATGTCAGGCGATCGAAAGAGTTTTTGGGCGTACCCGTGATAGTGACGAGGTGAGATGGGGTCCACGCACTCTTGATATTGATCTGATCACGTGCGATCAACTTATCCACGAGAGTGAAATCTTGACGCTGCCGCATCCGCGGGCTGCTGTGCGCACATTTGTGCTCGCGCCTTGGCTCGAAATTGATCCAGATGCCTATCTTCCTGGCGCAGGACCAGTCGCCCAGCTTTTGGCGAACCTGTAAGAGCGCGATACGCTTTTACCGCCTGGTACCCCAAGCGGACTGGAGCCGAAAATGCAGCACCTAACGGACCTAACGGTATGGAGTGAGCCGATTGCGCAGCTCGCTTTCGTACCAACTATGGGCGCGCTTCACGATGGACATTTAGCGTTAATTAAGCGCGCGAAAGAGTTGAGCAACAAGGTTCTGGTGAGTGTCTACGTTAATCCAACTCAATTTGAATCAAGCAGCGATTTAGCGAAATATCCAAAAACACTCGCTCAGGATCTCGAGCTTGCAGCGAGCGCGGGCGCTGATTATCTATGGTCGCCATCAGTTGATGAGATTTATCCCGAAGGTCTTGCGAATGTTACGTTGATACCTGCAGGACCACTCGGTGATTTGTACGAAGGAGCTGCACGTCCCAATCACTTCTCCGGTGTTCTTACCGTTATCAATCGCTTATTTACATTAGCAAGTCCACGTTATGCGCTCTTTGGCGAGAAAGACTTCCAACAACTTTTCCTAATCAAAAAGTTCGCACAAGAAAGATTTCCGAATATCTCAGTTATTTCAGGAGAGACAATCCGTGATGCGAATGGTATTGCGCTCTCCTCTCGAAATAGCAGATTAAGCGCTGCCGAGATGATCATCGCTCAAGTCTTGCCAAGAGCTCAGCACACCGTTAAAGAATGCGATTCTTTATCTAGCGTGCAGATTGCACTTGCTCAGGTCTTTGCGGACGAGCCTGGTTTCACCCTTGATTATGCGGCGATTGTCGATCCAGAGACGCTTTTACCGGTAACTGGTGATTTCACTGGCCAGGTTCAGGTCTTACTCGCTGGGTGGATAGGATCGGTACGGTTAATCGATAATTTCTCGCATCGCGTGAAGGGGCGGATATGAAACTTCTCGCTCCGCGCCCTGGCTGGACCATCACTTCAGATGTGATCATTGTAGGTTCTGGAATTGCAGGCCTTACTACTGCGCTACAGATTCGTGCTTACGGATATTCAGTGTTGCTTGTAACAAAAGCGCGCGTTGATGAAGGTTCAACTAAATGGGCGCAAGGTGGTATCGCTGCAGCGCTCGGGCCAGGCGATTCACCTGCCGAACATGAAGCAGATACGTTGAAAGCCGGCGCGGGCCTGTGTGATCGCAACGCCGTCCATGCGCTTGTTACAGAGGGGCCAGAAGCTGTTGCTCGCTTAATCGCCCGAGGTGCTGTTTTCGATCGAGCAGCTAGTGGAGAGATTGCATTAACGCGTGAAGGTGGCCATTTAAAGAATCGAATTTTACATGCTGGTGGCGATGCAACTGGTGCAGAAATCTCACGTGCGTTGCTTGCAGCAGTGACCGACGATCCTGGAATTGAGGTCATTGAACATGCTCTTGTACTTGATGCGCTAAAGAGTGAATCTGGACGAGTATGTGGCGTCACGCTCCACGTAATTGGTGAAGGATCGCGCGATGGCGTCGGGCGAGCGCTCGCGAAAGCGGTAATTCTAGGAACAGGTGGGCTAGGACAAGTCTTCGCTCAAACTACAAATCCTTCGGTATCAACAGGCGATGGCGTCGCGCTAGCGCTACGCGCTGGAGCAGATGTCGCAGATGTTGAATTCATTCAATTTCATCCAACCGTCTTGTACTTAGGCGCAAAAAGTTCAGGACAGCAACCCTTAATCAGTGAAGCGGTTCGAGGTGAAGGCGCAATTTTGCTCAACGATGCCAAAGAGCAGTTCATGATTGGAATACACCCGCTGGCCGATCTTGCTCCCCGCGATGTCGTTGCTAAAGCGATTATGAGTCAGATGATAAAAAGTGGCGCGCGACATGTCTGGCTTGATGTCAGCAAGATTGCGAACTTTTCCGAGCGGTTTCCAAATATTTATCAATCGTGTATCGATCATGGCATCAATCCAGATCAGGACTTGATTCCAGTTGCGCCAGCGGCTCATTACGCCTCTGGTGGAGTTCGTGTAGATCTGGCTGGCCGCTCTTCAGTTCCCGGTTTAT
>CAZZFG010000133.1:0-2786 GCA_964653345.1 uncultured Bifidobacterium sp.
CGCTGTTGTTGCACGCTCACACCGGTAATACGACGGGAACGAATCTTGCCGCGATCAGAGATAAAGCGACGGAGCAAGTTCGTATCTTTGTAATCGATGTAATCAAGTTTATCGAGCGGATTCGGCTTCTTCTTGAATGGCTTGAGCTGCGCTGCAGCTTTGCCACGAGGGGCCTTACCCTTTTTCTCTTTGGATCCCATTTTCTCTCCTTTAAATATTAATCAAAAATTATCTGATATTTGGTTTAGAACGGTGGCTCGTCATTGGCGCCAACAGATGAGCCCCAGGAGCCTGAAGCAGCCCACGGATCATCATTGCCACCAGCGCTTGCTCCAGAAGAACCAGGTGAACCAGCGCCTGCGCCGGTTCGGTTGGTCTTGGAGACCTTGGCAGTTGCATTTCTTAGCGATGGACCGACTTCGTCGACCTCAATCTCATAGACAGTGCGCTTCTCGCCCTCTTTTGTCTCATAAGAGCGTTGCTTTAAACGTCCTTGCACGATGACGCGCATTCCACGGGTAAGTGATTCGGCAACATTCTCAGCCGCTTGTCGCCAGACGTTGCATGAGAGATAGAGGGAATCTCCATCTTTCCACTCGTTCGTTCCCTTATCGAGATAACGAGGCGTTGAGGCGATGCGAAACTTCGCAACTGCCGCGCCATTTGGTGTAAAGCGCAACTCTGGATCGTCAACAAGATTGCCGATGATGGTGATTACTGTATCTCCAGCAGCCATCTGTATACCTTCTTCTCTATCTACTCGTAGTTACTAAGTCTTACTTACCGGGACGGATTACTTTTGTGCGAAGCACTGCTTCGTTGAGATTGAGCTGGCGATCCAACTCTTTGATCGCTGCCGGTTCGCATTTCATATCGACAACTGCGTAGATGCCCTCGGGCTTCTTTGCAATTTCGAATGCCATTCGGCGGCGACCCCAAATATCGAGACGATCTACTGAACCACCAGAATCCTTGATGATTTTGAGATATGTCTCTAGTGAAGGAGCAACGGTCCGTTCCTCAAGATCTGGGTCGAGGATGACCATCATTTCGTAACGTCGCATAATCCCCACCTCCTCTGGACTAAACGGCTACGGTCGTTCCGTAGCAGGAGGGTTATTGCGTAGGGCGTAATCTATCGCCCCCCAGCGACACTGGGGAAATTGCTGGGGAGGGCCGTAGGCTCCACCTGTGGAGATCCGCGAAATATCCGGCCAGGAGCACCAATCCTTCCTTATATATAGGAGAGATCTCGACCCCTCCTTCCTCCAATCCCCTTCCTGGGGCGAGGTCAAAAAGGGCGCCTGGAGCTATCGGAGCATTGGCTTCTTTGATGGCGCAGGCAATGACGAACTGATCGGCACCGCGTTGGTGCTCATTCGCAAAGCGCCAAAGATTAATAGGTACTTCTTTTATATCCCCGAAGGCCCCACGATCGCACCGGAAAATAGTGAAACCTACGAGCGCGCATTAAAAGCGCTCATTAGTTATGGAAAAAAGCACGGAGCATTCGCGCTGCGCATCGGACCGATGGTCGTCAAAGCGCGCTGGGAAGCAGATCTCATCAAGAGCGCGCTCGCGGATGAGAGCATATCCTCGCTTAATGAAATCACTCCCTCCTTCGTAAACCCCGTCGCACACTCGCTTGAACACATTCTAAAAAGTAGTGGCTTCGCATCAAGTAACGATGATCCAAATGGCTTTGGCGCTGGGCAACCGCGATTTCTCTACCAACTTCCGCTTAAAGAAAAATCTCGTGGAGATTTACTCGCAGGTTTTAATCAACTGTGGCGACGAAACATTAAAAAGAGTGAGAGCGAAGGCGTACAGGTGCGAATTGGCACGCGCGAAGATCTTGGTGAGTTTCACCGGATTTACGTCGAAACAGCGCAACGCGATAATTTCACACCGCGACCACTTTCCTATTTTCACAAAATGTGGGATGCATTCAATCTCGATAGTGCACAACCAGATCTCGTTCTCTTTCTTGCACATTGGCAAGGCAAAGTCGTTGCATCGTCAATCTACATTGAACTCGCTGGACATAGTTGGTACCTCTATGGAGCATCGAGTACCGAAGGGCGCGAAGCACGGCCAAGTAATGCGTTGCAGTGGGCGATGATGGAGCGAGCTATAAATGCACACTCTGATGTCTACGACCTACGGGGCATCACAGCAACTTTGGATAAGAACAACTCTCATGTTGGTCTCCTGCAATTTAAAGTTGGCGTCGGAGGGCGCGCTGTTGAAGTAATGGGTGAGTGGGATTATGCATTTAATCCGATCCTTTATCTGGCGTTTCGTGCATATCTGAACAGACGGTGAGAAGATAGCGATATGAGTTCACTGACCTTGCATGTCGATGGAGAACGCTGGCGACATCACATCTCGCATTACGTCGCACGCCATCAAGGTGACCTAGTCCCAGTAATTAAGGGAAATGGATACGGGTTTGGTATCCCGACATTGGCACGCGAGGCAGAAGGGTTTAGCGCTGGATGCGTCGCCTGCTATAGCGCCGAAGAAGCAGCGATTATTCGCTCTCAATATAACGGTGATGTGCTGCTGCTCTCGCCACAAGAATCAATCGACGAACCCTGGATCATCCACACAGTGGCGCCGCATAGTAAAGATTTCATCGAAAAGCGACCAGCACGATTTGTTATCGAAATAATCTCGCCCGTAAAACGACACGGATTTGAGATCTCTCAAATAAAGGGAGCTATTTCTGATTACGCAACTTCCGGTAGGTGCGAAGGGTTAGCTATTCATCTTCCGATTGATCA